>DAOUWH010000209.1 GCA_030667205.1 Nitrospirota bacterium | reverse complement strand
ATGCACGAAAAGAAACATTTAAGGATACCCCAGGTAGGGGGCGTTACGAACGGCGACGACGTTGAGATAGGCGCTTGCACGACCATCGACAGGGCGACCACCGGCTCTACGGTTATCGGCAACGGCACGAAAATTGACAACCTCGTTCAGATAGCCCACAACGTAAAGATAGGCGAAAATTCCATAGTGGTCTCGCAGGTGGGCATCGCCGGGAGCACGAATATCGGGAGCAACGTCATACTCGGCGGGCAGGCGGGCATAGCCGACCACATAAATATCGCAGACGGCACAATACTTGCCGCGCGCTCGGGCGTCATGTCGGACCTTAAGAGGGGAATATACTCCGGGGCGCCGGCCGTGCCCCGGCGGGAGTTCATGAGGGTGGTAAGCTACCTGTATAAGCTGCCGGAACTCAACGAAAGGATAAAGGAGCTCGAGGAAAAGCTCGGCAGTATCGAAAGGAGACAAAGGAAATGATCGACGTCAATGAAATAAAAACCATCATCCCGCACAGATACCCTTTCCTGCTTGTTGACAGGATAATATCCCTGGAAAAATCGAAAAGCGCTGTGGGCATCAAGAACGTAAGCGCGAACGAGGGGTTCTTTGAGGGGCATTTCCCCGGCAACCCGATAATGCCCGGCGTCCTGATAATCGAGGCCCTGGCGCAGACCGCGGGCATCCTCGCCAACGTCTCCTCCGAGAAGAAGTACAAGAGTGTTTATTTCATGAGCATAGAGCGTGCGAAGTTCAGAAAACCCGTCGTGCCGGGCGACCAGCTGAGGCTTGAGGTCGAGCTTGTAAAACAGAGGAACACCGTGCTGAAGTTTTCCGGCATCGCACGCGTGGATGACAAAGTGGTGGCAGAGGCCGATTTTACGGCCATGATGGTAGATATGGAGGAATAATGGCGACAGATATTCATCCAACGGCTATATTAAGCGATGATGTAGAGCTCGCCGAAGACGTCTCGATAGGCCCTTGCTGTGTAATTGGAGGGAGGGCCAGAATAGGCCGGGGCACCAGGCTGCTGCCGCACGTGTGCCTGGACGGCACCGTCGAGATAGGCGAGGGATGCACGATCTACCCCTACGTTTCGATAGGCTTTGCCCCGCAGGACGTCAAGTACAAGGGAGAGGACACTTCGGTCAGGATAGGCAACAACAACATTATAAGGGAATACGTATCCATCCACAGGGCCTCGGTGGGAGGCGACGGCGTTACAAGGATAGGGGACGGAAACTTCCTGATGGCCTATGTCCACGTCGCCCACGACTGCAACATCCACGACAACGTTATTGTGGCAAACAGCGTTGCCTTTGGAGGACATGTCGCGGTAGAAGATTACGCCTTTGTCGGCGGCTTTACGGGTGTGCACCAGTTCGCACGGATAGGGGCCTACTCGATGGTGGCCGCCATAACCCGCCTGTCGCAGGACGTGCCCCCCTACGTGATGGTGAAGGGCACCGAGAAGGCGAGGCTCTTCGGCCTGAACGCGCTGGGCCTGAAGAGGCGTGGCTTCAGCGACGAGACGATAAACGAGCTGAAGACCGCGTACAGGCTGCTCTTCCGGGAGAAGCTCTCCATGAAGGAGGCGATAAAGAAGATACAGGAAGAACTGCCCTACACAGATGAAATAAAGCGTCTCATCGAGTTTATCCAGAAAAACAAAAGGGGCATATGCCGGTAAAGAGCAGGACCCTCGGCATCATCACAGGACAGGGGGCCATGCCCCGGGCCATAGCCCTCGAGGCAAAGCGCCAGGGCTATAAGATTGTGGCCGTTGCCCTTAAGGGGCTCACCGAGGACTCTGTTGAGCACCACGCCGATGTTTTTAAGTGGTTTAAGGCGGGCAAGGCCGGTGATGTTATCAGGTTCCTCAAGGAAAACGACGTCAAAGAGGTGGTGTTCGCCGGCAAGTTTCCAAAGGCGCTCTTTTACAGGGGCGTCTTCAGCCCCGACCTCAAGCTTTTAAAATTTCTCTTTAACCTCAAGGACAGGAGAGACGACACCATCCTCAATGCCGTCTCAAAAGAGCTGGGGCGCGACGGCATAAAGCTCATGGACATGAGGGACTTTTCAGGGGGGTTTCTGACGCCCGAGGGGACGCTCACCCGTAAAGGGCCCAGGGAGGCCGAGTGGCAGGACATAGAATTCGGCTTCAGGGTTGCCAAGGAAATCGGCAGGCTCGATATAGGGCAGACGGTTGTGGTAAAGAACCAAGCCGTTATGGCCGTAGAGGCCAGCGAGGGCACCGACGAGGCCATTTTAAGGGGGGGCAGGCTCGCCGGCGGCGGTGCCACGGTGGTAAAGGTAAGCAGGCCGGAGCAGGACATGAGGCTCGATGTGCCGGTGGTCGGCCTTCAGACCCTTGAGTGCATGATAAAGGCGGGCATTAGGGTGCTTGCGCTTGAGACCCGGTCGAGCATCTTCCTTGACCAGGAGGAGTTCCTTAAAAAAGCGGGAGCCGTGGGCATCTCCGTAGTCGGCGTAAGCGAGGCCTCGCTCAAGAGTAAATCCTGAATCCTAATCTCTAAATCCTAAACAATCTCTGAGGACACAAATTCAAAACTGTGCCCTTTGTTGTCATTGCGAGGAGGTCGAATCGACCGGCGAAGCAATCTCGAATCACACGAGCTAAAGGCGAGATTGCCGCGCTTCCTTCGGTCGCTCGCGATGACAATGCGATAGAGTGATTTCATGGCTTGCGGCTCTCTTCAGGGTTACGCTATGCAGAAGTCCGGTAGATGCGTTACTCTTTAGGAGGCATGACAACTTCGCTTACGAGGCGTTTTTTCCGGGGTTTATTCGGCCCTGTCTCCACGCCCGAATAAAAGGCCTCTTCGGCCTCGTCCAGCTGTGCCCCCTCGCCGTAATGGAACATGGCCAGCGGTTCTCCGGCCTTTACGTAGTCGCCCGTTTTCCTGGTAAGTATGATTCCCGCGGCGGGGTCGATGGCGTCTCCGGCCCTCTTTCTGCCCGCGCCGAGGAGCATCGAGGCGGTGCCCACGGCCATGGCGTCGAGCTTTCTCAGGTAGCCCTCGCTTTTTGAGAGCACATGTTTTGTGTCCCTTGCCGATGGCAGCTGGGCCGGCTTAAAAGCCACCTCCGGGTCGCCGTGCTGGGCGTCTATGAACTCGACGAACTTTTTGAAGGCGTCGCCTTTTTCTATGAAGTCCAGGGCCTCGTCGATGTATTTTTGCTTCGTCTGGTTGCTTAAGCCCTGCAAAGAGATCTCTTCGCT
>DAOUWH010000086.1 GCA_030667205.1 Nitrospirota bacterium | reverse complement strand
CCCGCCGTCACTATAGCGGGTCATCATCTCTGCCTCGGTGGAGAGGGCCTGCGGAAGCGTGCTGAAGAACAGGACCTCGTCGGCCTTGATTGCATGCGTGGGCAGGCACACATCCGGATAGAAGAGCGATTTCGATATGTCGCTTCCGTTTACGAGCGCCCCGGCAATCATCCCCAGCTCGACCTTCCCGCCCCCGGAGTCCACGCCCTCCGCGCCCCAAAGCGGGGTCTTAAGATGCTCAAGGGCCGATGTGCCGCTCTGTGCGACAAGTTCTTCCTGTGGGAATACCTGGTCGAGGTCTATCTTAAAAGTACCCTTTATCTCCGGATGGAAAAGCACCTGCCAGAGGGCCGAGACCGCTTTTAAAAACGTATAATGCCTTCCGTACTCCCCGTCCACCCCGATGGTCTCACGGAGGCGCTTGCCATCAATTTGCAGGCCGTATTTTTCAGCGGCAGGCATCAGCACCTCGTCTATCAGGGCCGATGTGTCCGCTTCGGTAAACACATAAACGTCGAGGTGTCTTAAAAGCTCGCCGCCTTTTTTAAACTCCTCCTCAAGGTATTCCTTTGCGATGCCCTGAAGGCCCCTGTGCGTGACCGAGACCGAAAGCGCGCACGCAAGCTTCGCATCCCCGGCGATGGTGCCCCTCTGTTTTTCGAATGCCACGGCCTCATCCAGCCCACGCAGTCCGTACAGCGCCTCGTTGCTTTCGGCCCTGATGCCCACGGGGATGGGGTGGTCGTACCAGTAAAGCTGCTCCTCCGAGACCACCTCCCTGAGCTTGTCCTTAAGCGAGGAGGGCAGGGCGAGGTTTTCAATATCCTCAGGGTCAAGGGGAGTGGTGATAAGGATGTTCGATGTAAAGAGGACTTCCCTTGCGGGGTCTTCAATCGGCGAGGGGTTTACCCTGGTGAGCGTGACCTTTCTTTTCTCACGAAGGGCCTTTACCATGTCTTCCTGGTCCTCGCACAGCGCCACGCCCTCCGGGAAAAAGACCTCCCTGAATTTTTCAATGGTCTGCGCACCGGAGGAAGTTTTATCTCCGACCCATGCCGAGGCATCCTTAAGGGTCTTTTTGAATCCGGGGTTGTCCGTGCATGCCTGCTCGACCTCGGCGGGGACCAACCCAAGCCCACTGGTATAAAACGCGGCAATGCCCCCCCACCGGGGCCCCCACAGGGGGTTTTCTTTAAAACCCTCAATGTATCGTAAGGCGTCTTCGTCGCCCGACAGCGCTAAAAGGAACGCCGAGTTGAGGTTTCGGGCCGTGGCCTCCTCGGTGTCTTCTTCGGGCCTGAGCTGTCCGGGGATGCTTACGTTAAGAAGGGCCTCGCCGCTTCCGGCGTCCGTGAGGTATTTTATGAGGGCCTGAAAGTTTTGTTTCATAAATCGCTTGGTGCTCAGTAATCAATGCCGGGTCTTGCGCCGATGCCTTCCTGGAACGGGTGCTTTACGTCCTTCATCTCGGTCACGTGGTCTGCCAGGTCTATTATGTTCCGGGGCGCTCCCCGCCCGGTAAGCACAAGCTCAAGCCTCTCGGGTTTTCCCCTCATAAACTCAAGGGCCTCAGCTACTGTTAAGAGTCCCTCGCCGAGCACGCAGTTGAACTCATCCAGCACCACCATGTCGAACTCTTTCAATTTGGGCTTGAGGGATTCGATGGCCTTAAGGGTCTCCTGTCTTAAGGCCTCGCGGTCGGCCTCGGGATGGAAGACCGGGGATAGCACCTCCTCGAACGCCAACACCTCCACGCCGATTTCCTTAAGGATATCCGTTTCGCCTCCGCCGTTGCCGTCCTTCATGAACTGCGCGAACAGCATCTTAAAGCCGTGGCTTTTGGCCCTCACGGCAAGCCCCACCGCGGAGGTGGTCTTGCCCGTTCCGTTGCCGGTGTAGACGTGTATCAGCCCCGTGCGCATGACTCTAAATAATAACAGAATCTGCCCTTTTGCACCATGGCTTCCGCTACCCACTGTTCTCTGATATCATTGACCATAGAATGTGTTAATGGTCCACTTTAACCATTTAAGAGGTATTTATCATGGCTAAGGTAAAAGAGAATCTTGGAATTATCTGGCCCGTGAGATTGCGGAAGTTTGTAAGGGACATCCTTAAACATACCCCTTTTCTGAAAATGGTTATTATGCTGGTTGCCCTCTGGATGATTTTTTCTGCAGGCATCTATTTCACGGAGCGTGGGGTCGAGGGTACGAATATAACCTCTTATGGGGATGCCTTGTACTGGGGGATAGCGGCGTTCTCGACTGCCGGGATAGCAGACACCCCCAAATCAGGCATTTCTCTGATATTGGGGGGCATGTGGATAATCATCGGTTCCATACTGTTCTTCGGAACCATTGTGGCTACTGTTACTACTTATTTTATGCGCCCCTTACAACGCCCTCACAGACAAATAATCGATACCATTGAATACAACCTTGAACAACTTGATGCTCTTTCCATAGATGACCTTAATTTGCTGAAAGAAACAGTTGATGCGCTTATTATTCACATGGAGCGCTTGAAGGAAAAACATTCCGGGCGAGAGCAATCCACCGAAACCTGATGTCTATTCCCGCCTGAAGTGCATCCTGAGCCCTGAGCTCGCCGAAGGGTCGAAGGATTGACAAAATGAGGGGGATGGAGTAGTTTTTAAATTGGAACAGGGAGGTACACTCTATGAGCTATTACTTCAGTAAAACAATCGAGGCGTCCTTCGACGAAGCCGTCGCCAGGGTGACCGAGGAACTGAAAAGGGAGGGCTTCGGCATCCTTACGGACATAGACGTGAAGGGTACTCTGAAGAAAAAGCTCGACGTTGATTTCAGGAATTACAGGATCCTCGGGGCATGCAACCCGCCGTTCGCACATAGGGCCTTGCAGGCAGAGGACAAGATCGGCGCCATGCTGCCCTGCAACGTCATCGTACAGGAGAGCGGCGGGAAGGTAGAAGTAGCGGCGATTGACCCCATCGCATCCATGCAGGCCGTGGAGAACCCCGCCCTGCAGGATCTGGCAGAGCAGATTCGGGCAAAGCTGAAGAAAGTGATTGACAGTTTATAGATTCAAGACATATTCGCTAATTCTAATCGTTATAGCCGCATCGATCTTCTGCCCGTTGTATTCTGCGGCAGATGATGCCTCAACCCTCGATATGGGCCTGTCCTCCGAAAATTTCAAAGAGGGGAAGATACCTGACGAATGGAAATTGAGAAAATGGCCCGGCCGCACGAAAGGCAGGCAAGCAGAATGGGTCGTGGAAGATGGAGTCCATGCCGTAAGGCTTCATTCCAGAGGAGCGCTAACATTCCTTGAGAAAACAGTCGATATCGATATCAGGGAATATCCCATCGTGACATGGAAGTGGAGGGTCGAGAATGTTCTCGAAGGCATTGACGAAAGGACCAGGGAAGGCGATGACCATCCCATAAGGATATTCTTCTTATTCGAGCCGGACGAGTCCAGGCAATCCCTGTGGTTTCGCTTGAAGCGGTGGCTTTACCTGGATTGGGTTCACGGGCATCCGTTTGGAGGAAGGTTTACCGAGTATGTCTGGAGCAGCCATTTAAAATCCGGCGAAGTCATCAACGATCCGGTAAGACCATGGCAGAAGCTGATGGTAATCGAGGGTGGCTCCGCGAAGCTCGGCAAATGGTTCTCATATGAAAGGAACCTTTATGAGGACTTCAAGAGGATCTACGGGGAAGAGCCACGGCGTCTAATTTTCATCGGTATCCTCAACGACACTGACCAGACCGGAAAGGAGGCGGTAAGCTACATAGCGGACTTGATGTTTCACAAAAAAGATTGATTCAGCCTGTTGTAAGGAAACATTGCATTTGATAGAATGCTTTTAAACGGAGACGTTATTTAAGCATTTCGCCATGCAGCAGTGGATGGCCCTTATTCCGGGAGGCATATGAAAAACAAGGATAATTCATCATTACGGGCGTTTCATCTCCCCGTGGGTCTGGCGTTAGTAGTATTTCTCGGCATCGCGGTATTTTTCCTGTGGTCTGAACATAAAGCCCATATCATGGGTGCAGTGCCTTACGCATTATTGCTTTTGTGTGTGGTGATGCATTTCTTGATGCACAGAGGGCATGGAAAAGGGCATCATGGCGACGGGGACAAGACATGACTGAGGGGATTCCTGCATATGGGTTGTGGGGGATAGTTATAATCAACTCCGCCGTTTTCATATTTTTCGCTCTGAGCTTCTTCCGCCCCAGCACTAAACGAGATTGGCAGTCGTTCGGGACCTTCTCGGCCTTTGTTTTTGCGCTCTTTGCAGAGATGTACGGTTTTCCACTTACGATATATCTGCTTGCCGGGTGGATTCAAAGCCGTTTTCCTGGGCTCGATCCCTTCTCCCATGACGCTGGACATCTCTGGTATACCTTGCTTGGTCTTAAGGGAAACCCCCACACCAACCCGGTTCATCTTCTGAGCAATCTCCTTATCCTGTCCGGTTTTATCCTGATAGCGGCGGCATGGCGTGTCCTTTATGCGGCTCAGCGCGAGGGCCGTTTGGCAACGACAGGGCCTTACGCTTATATCCGCCACCCCCAATACGATGGCTTCATAATCATAATGCTGGGTTTCCTCTTGCAATGGCCTACGCTCTTGACCCTCTTCATGTTTCCTGTCCTTGTCTTTATGTATGTGAAACTCGCCAGAGAAGAAGAACGCGAAGTGAGGGAGGAGTTCGGCGAGGCCTACGACAAATACATGCGGAGCACGCCGGCGTTTCTGCCCCTGAGGTGGAGGAAGACAGCGAACATTTAGGACTATGGAGACACGAGGCGATAAGCTTTACTGCACTCATTGCAATACGGAGATCCACGAAAACCTTTATATCCGGAAGGCGGACGGCACCTACTGTTGCGACAGGTGTTACTTCAAGGAGACCTACCTTGACGGTATTGTCGATAAGATAGAGGGTACGTATCTGGCCACCATAGAGGCCTTCGTAAGCGCCATCGACGCCAGGGAGCACGAGGTTGGAAACCACTCTCTCAGAGTCACCCAGTTTGCCCTTGTAATAGGGCACCGTTACGGCATGAGGGGAAGAGACCTCGTTGACCTTTACTGCGGCGCCCTCCTTCATGACATAGGCAAGATTGGCGTGCCTGACGCCGTCCTGCTCAAAAAAGGAACCCTTACAGTCGAAGAGCAAGCCGCCATGAGAAAGCATCCCGAAATAGGCTACGGCATCATAAGCCGTATAGGGTACCTTTCAAGGGCCGCTGAAATTGTGAGGACGCACCATGAGCACTTCGACGGCACGGGTTATCCGCAAGGGCTTAGAGGGAACGAGATACCTCTTGGAGCGAGGATATTCGCAATAGCGGATGTCTTTGACGCCCTGACGGTAAAAAGGCCATACCGCGAGGCCCTCCAATTCGAACGCGCCGAGGCTGAGATACGCAAGGCCTCCGGAGGCCTCTTTATGCCGGATGCGGTGGAGGCTTTCACGGAAGCCTCCGGCGAGCTTCAGGACTGGATTGGGAGGGTTATGCTTTGAGCGAGAGGGTTGAGATAGCACAGTGAACAATTCAATACCACTAGGCCGCCGTACGGTACTGCTTAAATACAAGATACACTGGCATGTGGTTTTCACCCACTTCCCTATATCCTTCTTCATGCTCTCTTTCGTCTTCATGGCCCTCCACCTTGCGACACGCAGGGCGTGCTTCGAGCTGGCGGCATATATCGGCCTTCTCGCCGGAGCGGCCGTGATGCTGCCTACGACATTGAGCGGCTGGCTCACATGGAAGGGCCGCTACAAAGGGATGAAGGGCAAGATGTTTATATACAAGATAAGGATAGCCTTTTCAATGATAGCCATGAGCCTCCTTCTGGTGATAGTCCGGTCTACCTTCCCGGACGCGCTCCACGCGGTTTGGTTATGGCTCTATGCGCTTGGCACGCTGCTTCTGTTGATAGGGGCAATGGCCGAGGGCTACTATGGCGGACGGCTGAACCATCGATAACCTGACAGGAGGGGATAGTGGCGGAGTTTCGTGACATTGAGGAAATGATTGAAATTCTCGACCTTGCAATTGCCAGGCAAGAAGCGGAGGAGGAGTTCTTCCGGCGTTCCGCCGAGGCGTCCACTAACGAGGTGGCAAAAGCCATGTTCGCGGAGATAGCTGACGACCTCACCGCCTACCGCAAGGGCCTGGAGGCGCGGCAGAAAAAGCTCCTTGATGCGCGCGAGGACCTTGGGCGGCACCCCGGCGTATCTGAAGCCGCAGAAGAAGGCGCTGAAATGGCTCGGGACCCTATATGCGATATGCGGGTGGACGAGTCGAAATCAGAACACATCTCGACCTACAAGGGCAGGAGGTACCACTTCTGTTCCGCCGACTGCAAGAAGGCCTTCGACCTAGCGCCGGAAAAGCATGTTAAAGGATAATCCTATTTGGTGAAAATTATGAATCTTCTTAATAGAACATCAAACCTGAAATATGTCCTTATGATCGGTGCGGCCATAGTATTGCTTTCGATTGTCCCTGCAATAGCCCCTGGGCAGGAGTTGACGGGAAAGGAAATAATACGAAGGGTGGATTCCCTTCTCTGGGGGCGTTCATCATATGGAGCGCTTGAAGGAAAAACATTCCGGGCGAGAGCAATCCACCGAAACCTGATGTTTATTGCCCCCTGAAAGTTGTTGACAAAATGAGGGGGATGGGTTAGGTTTGGATGGTGATAAGCGAAACCAAATATAGGCTGGGCGAATTTATCATTATAGAGCATGGTAGCGTTTTGCTAACTTGGGTGGCGCATATTGCGCT
>DAOUWH010000242.1 GCA_030667205.1 Nitrospirota bacterium | reverse complement strand
GGGCCTCAAAACAATTAAGGGGCTTTAGAGAAAGAAAAAGCCCCTTAACGAAAATGTACTGTTTTAAATGTCTGTTATTCGAGGATCTCTAACACGCAGCGCTTGCCTATTTTCGTGCCTGATGCGCTCAGTATGGTCCTCATCGCGCGGGCGGTCTTGCCCTGCTTTCCTATTACCTTGCCAAGGTCGCTTTCGGCAACCCTGAGCTCGAACACGGTTGTCCTCTCGCCGTCGACCTCTGACACTACCACATCATCGGGGTTATCAACCAGAGCTTTAGCCATTGACACGACCAGTTCTTTCATATCTACCTCCGTAGGGAATTTAGGCCGCTTCCAGGCCTGCCTTCTGTAATAGCTTTTTAACCGTATCCGTAGGTTGAGCACCTTTGCCAATCCAACTGCGTGCCTTCTCTGTATCGACTTTAATCTCGGAGGGCTCCTTCATCGGGTCGTAAGTGCCGATTATCTCGATGAACGTTCCGTCTCTCCTTGTCCTGGAGTCGGCGACGACAACCCTGTAAAAAGGCTTTTTCTTTTTGCCCATTCTTGCAAGTCTTATCTTTACCAAACTAAAAAACCTCCTAAATGGTGAACTTAAATTTTAATACAATCCGCATGTGAAAGTAAAGCAGGGGGACACGGTCCCTTTCGCCCCCAAACCGGCCCGGGTTGCGATATTAAATGGCAAAAATGCGTTTTTTAAATCGCTCCTGTTAAACCGCATTTTTGCCCCTCGTCTCTGCATTTCTGCTGTACTTCAGAGTTTCTGCGCATAATCCGCCACGAGGTCTCCCGCCTCGGAGGTGGACATGCCCATGCGGCCTGCCCCCAGGTCCCTGATATGCTTTCCCGTAACCTCCATTACGGCACGCTCCAGGACATCGGCGGCCTCTCTCTGGCCAAGGTGCTCGAGCATCATGCCCCCGGCGCATATGGCGGCAAGGGGGTTTATCACGTTTTTCCCCGTGTACCTGGGCGCGGAGCCGCCGATGGGCTCGAACATCGAGACCCCTTCGGGGTTTATGTTTCCGCCGGCAGCTATGCCCATCCCGCCCTGTATCATGGCCCCAAGGTCGGTAATTATGTCTCCGAACATGTTGTCCGTCACGATTACGTCGAACCACTCGGGGTTTTTAACAAACCACATCGCTATCGCATCGACGTGGGCGTAATCGGCCCTTATCCCGGGATATTCCTTCGCCACCTCGTTAAAGGTCCGCTCCCAGAGGTCAAACGCATACGTCAGCACATTGGTCTTGCCGCAGAGGGTAAGCTTGTTGTCCCTGTTCCTCTGTTTGCAATACTCAAAGGCGTATCTTACGCAGCGCTCCACGCCCTTGCGGGTGTTTACAGATTCCTGAACAGCCACCTCATCGGGGGTGCCTTTTTTGAGGAAGCCTCCCGCGCCCGCATAAAGGCCCTCGGTGTTCTCCCTGACCACAACGAAGTCGATGTGCTCGGGGCCTTTTCCCTTTAGCGGACAGTCAACGCCGGGATAGAGCTTTACGGGCCTGAGGTTTATGTACTGGTCGAGCTCGAACCTGAGCCTCAGCAGTATGCCCTTCTCCAGTATGCCGGGCTTTACTTCCGGATGCCCTATGGCCCCCAGGTAGATTGCATCAAACCCCTTGAGCTCCGAGACCGCGCTGTCGGGGAGCACTTCGCCTGTTTTAAGATATCTGTCGCCGCCGAAATCGAATTCAGCGTATTGGAGCTTGAAGCCGAACCTCTCCGCGAGGGCATCAAGGACCTTGATGCCCTCCCTCGCGACCTCGGGTCCCGTTCCGTCGCCCGGAATTACTGCGATATTGTAAGAATCCATTTCCTCTTTTTCCGTCTCCTGTCCTTAAAATTCATCTGGATGCCAGCTTCTTTTTGGTCCACTCCACGAGCCCGCCCGCGGCTATGAGCCCCTGCATGAAAGGCGGTATGGGCTCCGCCCTGAACTCCGCGCCGCGCGAGGCGTCCTTTATCACGCCCCCATCGGCGTCTATCTCTATCTCATCGCCCTCTTCCACCTCGTCGGGCAGGTCCGGGGACTCGAATATCGGAAGCCCGATGTTAAAGGCGTTGCGGTAAAAAATCCTCGCAAAGCTCTTTGCCACCACGGCCTGCACGCCCGCGCCCTTGATGGCGATGGGCGCGTGCTCCCTCGACGAGCCGCAACCGAAATTCTTGCCGGCCACTATGATGTCCCCGGGCCTCACCTTGCCGGGAAAATCCCTGTCGGCGTCTTCCATGACATGCGCGGCAAGCTCCACCGGCTCCGCGGTGGTAAGGTACCGCGCCGGTATGATGGCGTCCGTGTCTATGTCGTCGCCGAACTTCCAGACCCTTCATTTAAGTATCATCCTGCCTCCAGAGGATATATTATAAGTCTTTTTAAAGGCTTAGTAAACAGCCGGACTTCCAGAATCTGATAATAGATGCGGAGCTCTTTGCAAAGGCAGGCTTGGGCGATGAACGGTTTTAATTAGGAAGCCGCACTGATAAAAAGTGCGGCTTCCTAATTACCTCGGAGGCCATGAGGCCGAGAATGAGTGAATGCCTGAGCCTGCCTTAAGCATCGCTGAAATCCCTAAGCGCCAACAGGACCGGAAGGGCTACTCCTGTTC
>DAOUWH010000273.1 GCA_030667205.1 Nitrospirota bacterium | reverse complement strand
GGGAAATTATTTCTTTCCCGACTCCTTGAACCCTGCCGTTGCTAACAGTTACACTGCATTATGGACCTGTTTGATGGGGAGCTTTTCCAAAAGGATGCCAGTGCCGATGTAAAAGGCATCCGTGATGCCCCGCTTGCCTTCAGGATGTGTCCCGGGAGTTTTGAAGACTATGTGGGCCAGGAGCACATACTGGGCGAGGGAAAGCTCCTCAGACGCGCGGTAGAGGCCGACAGGGTCTCCTCCATAATACTCTACGGTCCCCCGGGCACGGGAAAGACCGCACTGGCCCGGGTGATAGCCCGGAAGACAAAGGCCTCCTTCAACTGGCTCAACGCCGCCACCGCTGGCCTCGACGATCTGAGAAAAATCATAAAGCGTGCGAGGGCGGACAGGGCCCGGGGCATCAAGACGATACTGTTTCTGGACGAGATACACCGCTTTAACAAGCTCCAGCAGGACGCCCTGCTTCCCGACGTTGAGGAGGGCACCCTCACGCTTATTGCCGCCACTGTGGAAAACCCCTTCTTCTACGTAAACTCCGCGCTTCTTTCGAGGAGCCAGGTCTTCGAGCTGAACCCTCTTTCAAGGGAAGACATCCTGCAGATATTGGGGAGGGCCATCTCCGACGGCGAGAGGGGACTCGGCGCGATGCCCTTAAAAGTCGAAGACGATGCCCTCGAGCACATCGCCATCAAGAGCGACGGCGATGCCAGAAGGGCCCTTCAGGCCCTTGAGATCGCCGCTTCCACCACGCCTACGGAGGAGGGAGGCGAGATACACGTCACGAGGGAGATAGCCGAGGAGTCCATTCAGAGGAAGGCTGTCGTATATGATAAATCGGGCGACCAGCACTACGACACCATCTCGGCCTTTATAAAGAGCATGCGGGGCTCCGACCCCGATGCCGCCGTGTACTGGCTTGCGAAGATGCTCTATGCCGGCGAGGACCCGCGTTTTATTGCGAGGCGCATAATCATATGCGCCTCCGAGGACGTGGGAAACGCAGATCCCATGGCCCTTGTAGTGGCCGTCGCGGCCCTGAGTGCCGTGGAGTTCGTGGGGATGCCCGAGGCGCGGATACCCCTTTCGCAGGCCACGATCTATGTGGCCAATGCCCCGAAGAGCAATGCCTGCTACAGGGCGGTAGAGGCGGCGATGAAAGACGTTGCGGAGGAGGAGACCCAGGAGGTGCCAGAGCACCTCAGGGACAGCCACTACCGGGGCGCGGAGAAGCTCGGAAGGGGCAAGGGATACATATACCCCCATACGGACCCGGAGGCCGCAAAAGCTCAGGAATATCTCCATAAGAAAAAGAAATATTATAAGGACGGAAAGTAGTAACAGGGTCTTTCCTTACCCGGGTGAATTCCTGTCATTTTTTTTCTGGAATAAGGCAGACGATTATGTTATTGTAACGTGTCTTATTAATATATATCCACAAACAGCAAATGTTATAATAAGTATGGCTATGAGGTTAACGGGGGAAATAATGTCCGCAAAAGAGCTTGAAGGCTATTATATGCTCAAGGGCGGGGTGTTTCAGGACGCGGGCGTTGCCTCAAGAGAGCTCAAGGCGGTGCTCTCGGCCCTCGGTGTGCCGGCGCATCAGATAAGGCGGGTCGCCATCTCGGCCTTTGAGGCCGAGATGAACGTTATAATCCACGCGGTGGCAGGCTCCCTGAGCTATGTGATAGGCGATGACGAGGTGAGGATTACCGTGACGGACATGGGTCCCGGCATCCCCGACATAGAGCAGGCGATGAAGGAGGGCTATACGACCGCCCCCGACTGGGCCAGGGAGATGGGCTGGGGCGGGGGCCTGGGGCTTCCCAATATAAAGAGAAACTCCGACGGCCTGAAGATAGATTCAAAGATCGGCGAGGGCACGACCCTTGAGATAGTAGTAAGTCTTAGAGACGGACAAGAAGTGCCTGGAAACGGCGATGAACATAGGTGAGATAGCCAAGAAAATGGGGGCCGACATCAAGGTCGTGGGCGACCTCAAGAAGGAGGTCGGCGGCTGCTACGTCAGCGACCTTCTGTCGGACGTGCTTGCTAACAGCAAGGAGGGGGACCTCTGGATAACTCACCAGTCGCACCCGAACGTCAT
>DAOUWH010000192.1 GCA_030667205.1 Nitrospirota bacterium | reverse complement strand
CTGGGCAGCGCTGGGCATGGTCGCGGGCGCGAGGCTTGGCTATGTGCTCTTTTATAACCCGGGCTACTACCTCCAACGCCCCCTCGAGATATTCCTTCCCGTAAGCTTCGAGGGCGGATTGCACTTCACGGGCATCTCTGGCATGTCCTACCACGGCGGTCTGCTCGGCGTTATCCTTATCACCATCTACTATTGCCGGAGACATGAGACCAGCTTCTGGGGCCTCGTGGATTTTCTGGCCCCGTCGGGCGCTCTGGGGTACACCTTCGGGAGGCTCGGCAATTTCATAAACGGAGAGCTCTACGGCAGGGCCACGGATGTGTCCTGGGGCATGTACTTCCCGCATGACCCGCAGGGCCTCCTCAGGCACCCCTCGCAGCTATACGAGGCGTTCTTCGAAGGAATTTTCCTGTTCATAATCTTGTGGTCGCTGAGAAAGAGAAAACCATTCAGCGGCTTTCACGGTTCCCTGTATGTAATGGGCTACGGCACGGTGAGGTTCTTCATCGAGTTCGTCCGCGAGCCCGACGCCCACATTGGATTCTTCTTCGGCATCCTGAGCATGGGGCAGGTGCTTTGCCTACTGATGATAATCGGCGGGGGCTTCCTGTTCGTCCTTAGGCGAAGCGCTAAGCTATAATAATTAGATGAAGCGCGTAAGCCTCATAAGCCTGGGCTGTCCCAAGAACTCCGTGGACTCCGAGACCCTCATAAAGGGCCTTATACAAAGGGGAATCCGCGTCACCGACGACCCCGAAGAGGCCGACATCCTCGCCGTAAACACCTGCGGTTTCATAGAGGACGCAAAGCGCGAATCCATTGAGGAGATACTCAGGCTCTCGGAGCTTAAGTCCGACGGGAAAAAGCTCGTTGTCCTTGGATGCCTCGCAAAGCGCTACGGCGAGGAACTCTTTGCCGAGATGCCCGAGATAGACGCCCTCTTCGGCGTGGGAGAGGACGAAAAGATAATCGACTACTGCACCAGTGGAGGCACGGCCCCTCTTCCATCCGAAATTGATACGCTGTCGCCAACTCTCAACGCGTCTCATTTTCGGTATCTAAAAGTCTCGGAGGGGTGCAGCCGCCGCTGCTCGTTCTGCGTGATACCCTCGATAAGGGGCCCGCACCGCAGCCGCCGGCCCGATGAGATTCTCCGCGAGGCCGAGTCCGCCGTAAGGAGTGGCGCAAAGGAACTCATACTCGTTGCGCAGGACATCACGGCCTACGGGCACGGCCCCAAGGGGCCGGGACTGAGCGGGCTCCTTAAGGACATGGCCTCGATAAGCGGGGATTACTGGATAAGGCTCCTTTACCTCCACCCCTCGGGCATCGACGACGAACTCCTCGCCACGATCGCCGGGGAGGAAAAGGTCCTCGGATATATGGATGTGCCGCTTCAGCATTCCGAAGACCGCGTGCTCCGTGCGATGAAAAGGGCAGGGGGCACCCGAAAGCAGTACCTTAAACTCATATCAAAGATCAGAAAAAAGATCCCCGGCGTGGCCCTGAGGACCACATTCATCGTAGGCTTCCCCGGCGAGACAGAAGAGGATTTCAACGGCCTCATGGACTTCATTCAGGAAGTCGGGTTCGACCGCCTCGGCGCCTTCGTTTATTCAAACGAGGAGGGCACCCCGGCGGCCTCCATGCCCGGCCAGCTTCCGGATGAGATTAAGCAAAGGCGCTGGGACGAGCTTATGAGGGTGCAGGCCGATATCTCGCTTGATGGCAACAGGGCTCTCGTAGGCCGTACGTTCAAAGCCCTTGTTGACCTGGCCGGCGACGATGAGGCCGTGGCAAGGATTTACTCGCAGGCCCCGGAGATAGACGGCCACACGGTCGTAAAAGGCGGCAATATAAAGTGCGGACAGTTCATCGATGTGAAGATAACCGGCGCCTCGGACTACGACCTGGAGGGAGTGCCGGCGTGAGAGAGAAGGTCTCCCTGCTCCATATAGTCCTCTTCGTGCTCACGCTCCTTTCTACCCTTGCCGCGGGCGCGCTTCAGAGGGGGGCGGACTTTATCAGCGACCCCTCGAGGCTCGCAGAGGGTATTCCTTTTTCCTTCACCCTCATGACGATACTTCTTAGCCACGAGCTTTCGCACTACTTCGCCTCGCAGTACCACCGCACGCGTGCCACGCTTCCCTATTTCATACCCGCGCCGACCTTCTTCGGCACCTTCGGGGCGTTCATAAAGATGAAGTCCCCGATAATGAGCCGCAAGGCCCTTATAGATATCGGCGCTTCGGGCCCTATCGTGGGTTTTGTGGTGTCTGTGGTGGCATGCGCGGTGGGGCTGAGTCTCTCGGAGTTCGTTCCCACTGCCGCCTACGAGGGCGAGGTCCTTACCCTTGGCAACTCGGCGCTCTTCGCCGTGCTCTCGGATGTGTTTATGGGCACGCCCCCTGAGGGACAAGACATACTGCTTCATCCGATTGCCTTTGCCGGATGGATAGGGTTTTTTATCACGTTTCTGAACCTCCTTCCCATAGGCCAGCTCGACGGCGGGCACGTGGCCTTTGCGCTCCTGGGCCGCAGGCACAGCACCCTTTCGATGGTGCTGGTAGTAGTGCTTGCGGTGGTGGGCATCAACCTGTGGTTTGGCTGGGCGATATGGGCGGCCCTGATGGTGGCGCTCGGGCTCAGGCACCCGCCGATCGTGAACTGGGAGGTGCCGCTTGACCCCAGGCGCAGGTTCGTAGGCTGGCTTTCGCTCTTCATCTTCGCCATTACTTTCATCCCCCAACCCTTTCCCGGGATGTAGTAGGGGGCGTTCCCTTAAGCCGCGATTCCCTTCCACCCCTCGGATTCAAAAGCCTGATTAATCCATTCGAAGTCCCTGATTAATTTGTAATATTACTACAAGGCCACTACATGTAGTAATTTTCAATTCTGCAAACCACAAAATATGGGTCACAGTGTTTTTTCTCCAAATTTTTGAAGTTTTTTCTTGACTTATAGATTCCTTGCAGGCAAAATATGTGGTAATCTGTGGGAGAAAGTGGGGAGAGATGTCAGGATTCACCGGAAAATACTACTACACGGTAGACCCAAAGGGCAGGCTGATAGTGCCGGCGCCCTTCAGGGAGCTTATCACCTCGACGTACTCCCCAAGGATTTATATCACCAACGCCCCCTCGGAGAAGTGCCTCCATATCTATCCCCAGGAAGAGTGGAGTGCGCTTCAGGAGAAGGTAAGGGCGCTTCCGCGGATGGACAAGAACGTACGCATCTTCATGCGCAGGGTCATCGCCTCCGCCGTGGACGGCACTTTAGACAAGCAGGGCAGGGTGCTGATACCCGCGGCCCACAGGCAGGACGCCGGGATCGACGGCGAGGTCGTCGTGGTCGGACAGATAGAGAAGATAGAGGTATGGGACAAGACTCTATGGGATGGGGTCACCGACCTCAGCCGCATAGACCTTGAGGCTTACGAAGAAGCTTTAAGCAACTTCGGGCTGTAGCAATGGAAATCGTGCATCTCCCCGTGATGCTCAGGGAGGTGGTCGAGCTGCTAAGGCTCCGTACGGGGGGAACGTACATGGACGCAACAGTAGGCGGCGGCGGACACGCAGAGGAAATTTTAAAGCATATCGGCCCGAAAGGACTCCTTATAGGCATGGACAGGGACGCCGAGGCCCTGAAGGCCTTAAAAAAAAGGATCAAGGACAAGAGGCTCGTACTG
>DAOUWH010000076.1 GCA_030667205.1 Nitrospirota bacterium | reverse complement strand
GGCAGGCGGTTGAACGCGCCGTCCCAGAGCATAGTCTCAATCAGCGAGAAATCCCGCGGCTCTTTAAGAAGGAACTCGGCCTTGAGGCGGCACTCCTCGTACTCTCCGATGGGGTCGCTGTCGTACACTATGCCGCTTCCGACGCCCATCTGGCCGGCGTCCCCGGCGATGGTTATCGTCCTTATGGGGATGTTAAAGACCGCGTCGCCTCCGGGGGCGATGAACCCCACGGCCCCGGTGTAGACCCCGCGGGGGCCCTGCTCAAGCTCCCGGATAATCTCCATCGCCCGTATCTTGGGCGCGCCGGTTACGGAGCCGGAGGGGAAGATGCTTTTAAAGATGTCCATGAAGCCCACGCCCTCGCCGAGCTCGGCGGTGACGGTGGAGGTCATCTGATAGAGGGTCTGGTACTTCTCGACAGTGAATAAATCGGTTACCTCCACGGTACCTGTGTCTGAGATTCGGCCCAGGTCGTTTCGTTCGAGGTCCACTATCATCAGGTTTTCGCTCCGGTTCTTGATGTCCGCCCCTAATATTTCCGCCTGCCTTTGGTCTTCTTTAAGGGTTTTGCCGCGGCCCATGGTGCCTTTCATGGGGCGGGTCATCACCTTGCGTCCCATCTTTCGGAGAAAAAGTTCCGGCGAGATTGAAAGCACGTAGGAGTCACCCACCTTTAGAAACGCGTTATAAGGGACCTCCTGCTTCTTCTTCAGGTCCCGGTAGAACGAGTAGTAACAGCCGTCGAATCCGAACAGGTATTTGGCGGTGAAGTTGGCCTGGTAGATGTCGCCGGCCTCTATGTAGCGCCTTATCCTGTCTATTCTGTCGGCGTAATCGTCGCGCGAGATGTCGAGCCTGAGGTCGGTGACATAGTAAGCAGATGGAATCTGCGGGGGGCCTGAAAAAATGTCCTCATGGGGGGCTGTGAAAGAATTTTCAGCGTGGTCGAAGACTATTGCCCTGTCAAAGACCCCGAGCCACAGAAGCGGTACCGAAGAGGTCTCCCTGGCCCTCAGCTTGTCCTCGAGGCAGTAGCCCAGCTCGTAGGAGAAATAGCCCGCAAGAAAGTGTTCTTTTGAATACCTCTCAATCGCCTCGAACACGCGGGGCACATCGCTGCAATCATGTATTTCAAGAGTATCGACGGGGTTATGGAAAAGGTAGCTCAGGTGATCTTCGGGGCCGAAGCGGTTCGTCTCCAGGAGGACGAGGTGGTCCTGCTCGTAGAGGAACGACGGTTTTATCTCCGGCATCCTGTGGTACTTTTTCATTGTTTAATTATACAGGTGCCCTTGTATGTTTTTCCCTCCTGCGGATATAATCCATTACCATGTGGAGCGTAAGGATGAGGGCCTCGCGGGGCGGCGCGCACATATCGGGCGCCGAGGGACTTTTCACTGAAGGCGAAGTCGAAAAGGCCATAAAAGACTTTTTAAGAAGAGCGAGAAACCATCCCAGGGGCGAGCCCGGGGAAATCTTTATAAGCGTTGAAAAACTCCGCGCCAAGCCGAAGGAGATATCAACATTAAATGTCTGCACGCTCAGGAGTGCTAACCCGGCGGCGGCAAGAAGGCTTGCGGGGCGCGTGCTCCGCGCTGAGGGGATATCCGCAAAGGCGGTGGCGGCGGCCTTTGGAGTGGTGAGGGGCGCGCGTGCGATGCGCGGCGCGGCGCTCGTCTCGGCCTCGGGCGGGGCGAGGCTTGAGCCCGACATGGCGCGGGGCGTAAGGGCATCGAGGCTTGGAATCGATAAAAAGACGCAGGCGGTGCTGGGCCGCAGGCTTTCGAGGCTTGGCATAAACACCCCGACGGTGAATGAGGCCCTTGCGCTTGCCTCAAAGGCGCTTGGCGCAAAAGGGGTGCTGGCCGAGCTATGCGTCTCGGACGACCCGCACTACACCACGGGTTATGTGGCTACTAAAAAATTCGGCTATGTTCGAATCCCGGACATCAAAAAAAAGGGAAGCCCGCGCGGCGGGCGGGTTTATTTCATAAAGCACGGCGCCGATGTCGGGCGCATCGTGGAGTATCTGGAGAGAAAACCCGTGCTCATTGCGCGGCTAAGTGAATGCAAAGGCACAAGGACACTGGATGAGCTTGTCGGTAGCGCTGATAGCTAACCCCACCGCGGGCAGCGCCTCGCGGCGAAAGGTCGAGCTTGCGGCCCGGCTTCTGCGTGAAGGAGGCCGCGAGGTAGACCTCCTTTACACTCAAAAGCGGGGCGACGCCGAGAGGCTCTCAAGGGAAGCCGCTATGCGGCCCGCCTCGCTGGTGATGGCCGCAGGCGGCGACGGCACATTCAACGAGGTCGCAAACGGCCTTGCCGGGACGGATGTCCCGATGGCCCTCTTGCCCATGGGCACCACCAACGTGCTTGCCAAGGAGTTTTCAATTCCCGAAGACGCAAAGGGCGCCGTGGAGGCGGCCCTTCGGGGAAGCGCAAGGACCGTCTCGCTTGGCAAGATAGAGTGGGAGGGGCAGTGGCGCTACTTCTGCTTTGTGACGGGCATGGGGTTTGATTCCGAGGCGGTCTACAGGGCGAGGGGGAATCCACTTATGAAGATCTCGGGCAAGGCAACACATATCCTGTGCGGCTTTAAGATACTTGCGGGGTGGTCGCCCCCCGTGCTAAGCGTAACGGCGGACGGCAGGCAATACGAGGGGTACTCCGTGATAGTCTGCAATGCCGCCAAGTACGCCGGGCACATGAAGGTCGCCCCCGACGCAAGCATGCTCGAGCCCCCGCTTTATATGTTCCTGATGCACGGACGCAGGAGGGTGGACATCCTTCGCTATGTGTTCGGCGTGCTTGCGGGGCGGAACACAAAGTACAGGGACGTCACTTACGAGAAGGTCGAAAGCGTCAGGGTCGAGGGGGCGGCCCGCATACAGGCCGACGGCGATTACCTGGGAAAGGTCCCGGCGGTAATAACCGCGGACGCGGCAAGAATAAGACTCGTGTATTAAAGAAGCGCCTCCAGGAGGCGTTTCTTTATGTCTATGGCCGCTGTTGCGCCCTCGCCTGCGGCTATCACTATCTGGTCGTTTCCCGTGTTAAGAGGCCCCACGATATAAAGCCCATCTGCGGAAGACTCAAAATGGGTGTTGACCTCGTACTTAAAACCCCTGGCGTCTTTTTTAAAGGAAAGCTCGCCCAGAAAATCATCGTTTAGCTTGAACCCCAGGTTCGACATCACGCATTCGCAGGGGACTTTTCTGCCGTCCTCAAGCTCAAGGGCCTCGAGCTCCTCTTCCCCGATAAGCCTTTTGGGTCTCCCTTTGACGAGCGTGATGCCCTCCTCGGCAAGGGCTCCCTTGTAGTCGTCGGGCGGGTCGTAGATCATCAGCAACAGGGTGACGTCCCCGGTGTACATCTCCTTCATACCGAAGGCAAGGCGTACCGTGGGGAAGGAGTTGCCGATTATGAGGAGCTTCTTGCCCGTTGTCCTGTGGCCGTCGCAGTCCACGCAGGTAAAGAAACTCGTGCCGAAGAACTTGCCGAGGTTTTCCACCTGAGGGAGGTTGTCGCGCACGCCGGTTGCGACGACAACGAACCTGGCCGGGAATACGGCGTCTTCTGTATGCACCTCGAAGTGCTCGTCCATCGTGATATTCTTGACCGCCGCCTTTTCAACTTTTACATTGAAGCTCTTGACCTGCTCAAGCCCGATGTCCAAGAGCTCGCCTCCGGAGGTCTGCCTGTGGCCCAGGTAGTTCTCCACGTGCCGGGCGTGCCGGGTCCGGCCCCCGCCGCCGCGGTCGATGAGGAGCACGTTGAAGTTATAGCGGCCCAGATAGATTCCCGCCTGAAGCCCCCCCGGCCCCGCGCCCACGATGACGGCGTCGTATACGTTACTGCTTTTTTTCACGGAGGTACTTTATCAGGCTGAGGGTGTCCGCCGCCACCAGGCGGCCCAGCATGCCGGTGGAGTAGACCGCGTTGGCTATCATCCCGTCCGGGGCGACGATGAACCCCGTGGCGTGAAGATATCCCTCCTTGTCGTCGTAAAAGGCGCCGGTAAGCGCAGAGGTCTCGGCCGCGTCGAGCCCGTAGCCCACAGTGAATGTCAGTTTATAGCTATCGATCGTCTCCTGCGCCTTCTCAAGCGGGTCGCAGGAGGCCGCGATTACCTGTATGTCGTTTTCACTGAGGTCCCCGATGTTTTTTTCGAAGTCAAGCAACTGCTGACGGCAGTACGGTCACCAGTACCCCCTGTAAAGGAGCACCACGCCCCACTTGCCGATGAGGTCGCCCGGGAGCACTACGGTCTCTCCGGTTGTGGTATTAAACTCCATGACCGGGAAGAAATCCCCCGTGTCGTGCATCTTGCCCTGTGCCTGCGCCATTTTTAATGCCTCCTTGGTTAGCATGTGCACGGCTGAAATAGGCGCCGCCTTTAGACTGCGGATATTACCCTGATTGTATGATTACCAGGCGGCGCTGTCAACTTATTCAGGCGGGGTTGAATTAAATCCCCCTGGTGATATAATCGCATTATGGGACCATGAAGGAGGTGTTTTTATGAGGATCGAGCTTGACGGCACGCTGCTGAGAATGATACCGGAGAGCGACAGGGAAAAGACCGAGCTCAACCAGCTCTGGACTGTAATAATAGGCTGCGTGGAAGAGGGCAAGAGGCTTGTGCCCGTGGGGGAGTATATCCCGGGCATCAAGGAAGTCGCGGTCTTTAACATAGAAAAGGGAGTGTAAGGATAAAATCCGGACGGGTGCTGCTTAAGCGGGTTGTTTCTGCGGGGGGGAGTTTTGAAGCCTCTCGTGGAGTTTAACGGTAAATATGAAACCCGCTCCTTCTTCTTTCACAACTGCCTTGAAAAAATCGCACGCGCGGCAGTTTTTGAACCTCTGGGCGAGATCCCCCTGTGGGTCGTTTCCGCAGAGGGTGCTTCTCAGCGCCCAGCATGCCCTTCCGGCGTTCTTGCCGCCGTGAGCGCCGTTAAGCCTCTCGTCGGTTGCGGCGGGACATGTGCCTGAGGCCCCGTTGTTTCTGCCCCCCGGCTCCCGCCCGCAGTTCTTGAACTCCCAGCAGTGTGTTTTCATTTATATAGCGCCCCGAAACAATTTCGGAGTAGTTTATTTGCAATCCGGGGATTTGTAAAGGTTTTTTTGCATATTTTCGGCCCCCGTGCGTATGCGTCCGGGCCATGGGGGAGAAAAAGGGGTTTTTAAGGCTCATACCGAAAGGCGGTCAAGTCTTGCGAAGGTATTATAGAGGCTGCTTTCCTCTTTCTGAATTCTCTTGAAGATGGCCATGTCGGCTATTAACTCAGACATGTTCCCTCCAAAACAAGATGTGTCTGGCTAAACAGATATTACAGAAAGGCCCGGATGTGAGTGATTTGCGTCATATTTGGAGTTGTCCGGGACCGGCTTTCCTCCGGGTGGCGTTTATTTCCGGGGTTTGTTTATTCTAATATATTGGAATGGGCAAGCCCGGGGCATTGAAAAAGGCAATACTCCTCGTAGCGCTCCTTGTGCCGGCCCTCCTGGCATCACCGGCCCGCGCAGATGAGGTCACAGTAGAGAAATCGTATATTTACAGGGCCGGGATGTTTGACGCCGAGGCATCGTGCTATGTCATCTCCCTTGCCAAGGCCAAGCTGCTTCTGTTTAACACCGTGGCCGGGCATCTGAAGGGCGTGGACGAGGCCGCAGTGCTCGCGCCCGGCCTGGTCACCGTCCAGGAAGTTGCCCGGGAGTGGGACGGAAACGAATGCGCCGTCGAGGTCGCCGCGGCCATAGAGCCCGATGCGCTGGCAGGCGAGGTCAGGGCGCTGGCCGGCGAACCCGATAAGGCGGACGAACTGAGGACGCTCAGGAAGAGAGCGGCGCAAGCCCTCAGGGAGCTTGAGAGGCTCAATAAGGGGGACGACCTCCGCCAGTACATCCGGTACGATAACGTCCTCAGAAAACTGGCCGCTGTTGACTGGAGCGAAAGGGGCTACTCCGCCCTCTCAAACGGCAGGTACCCTGCCGCTATCAAGGCCTTTTCGAGGGCCATTGAGCTTAACCCTGAGGACGAGACCGCCTACTATAACCGCGGCACTACCCACTGGCACCTCGAGAACTTCAGCAGGGCCATAGAGGATTTCAGACGGGCGCTTGAGCTGCACCCCGAATACGAAAGGGCCGCCAGGAGCCTCGAGCAGGCGGAGGTGTATTTTAAGCGGGTCGAAAACACAATCAGCTACTACGACAGGACAATCGCGCTGAACCCCGCACGCACGGACGCCTATTACGAGAGGGGGCTTGCCCACTGGGAGCTTGGGAACTACGAGGAGGCGATAAGGGATTTTACGATGCTAATAAAGCTGAGTCCCGGCGTCGAGGACGGCTACATAAACCGCGGGGGAGTCAACCTGAACGCCGAGAACTACGACGAGGCGATAAAGGACTTCAAGGCCGCCGCCGAAATTAACCCCAACAGCACCATGGCCCACTTTAACCTGGGGCTTGTATACCTGAGGGCCGAGCGCCTGGAAGACGCCATCGCGAGTTTCAGCCGGGTAATCGAGCTTGACCCCTCGGACGTCGAGGCCTATTTTAACCGCGGGGTGCTCTACGATGAGACCGGCAAGCGCCGGGAGGCACTTTCGGACATGAAGGCGGCAGCGCGAGACGGGCACAAGGGGGCGGTGAATTTTCTGAGGGTAAAAGGGCTTGAGGCCCCTGCAAAGGTCGCTGCCGTGCAAAAGCCCGCCCCGGCCAAAAAGCCGGCCAAGCTGCCAAAGAAGGTCCCCCCGGCCAAGAAACTTTTAAAGAGAGAAGAGCCAGCGGTGGTTGAAGAGCCAGCGGTAGTGGAAGATCCAGCGGTGGTTGAAGAACCTTCCGTAGTGGAAGAACCTTCCGTAGTGGAAGAACCTTCCGTAGTGGAAGAACCTTCCGTAGTGGAAGAACCTTCCGTAGTGGAAGAACCTTCCGTAGTGGAAGAACCT
>DAOUWH010000008.1 GCA_030667205.1 Nitrospirota bacterium | reverse complement strand
GGAATCCATCATCACGTACTCGAAAGTTATCCTCCGCCTTTTGGGAAGCGGGTACCGACGGCATGCGTTTATGATCGCCTTTATGGGAAATCTCCTGTTAACGGGCATTATGCGGTCCCGCACCTCGTCGGTGGTGGCGTTAAGGGAGACGGCGAGGTTGACCGGCGGGGCCTTATGCGGGAGTTCGAGCATCCTGTCCGCAAGGCCGCACGTGGAGACGGTCACCCTCCTCGTGGAGTACTGCAAAAGTTCGGTTATCCGCCATAGGGCCGCGGAGACCTCATCGAGGTTGTGCAGGGGCTCTCCCATGCCCATAAGCACTATGTTTGTTATCCGCCCTGGCGAAGCAGCCCTTGAAGCGGCTATCACCTGGTCTGCTATCTCGTGGGCCCTGAGGTTGCGCTTGAGGCCGTCGCGGCCGGTAAGGCAGAACTTGCAACCCATCGCGCAGCCGGCCTGGCTTGAGATGCAGAGCGTAAGGCGCTTTTCGTCCGGGATGAGGACACTTTCTATGCACAGTCCGTCCTCGAGCTCGAACAGAAACTTCTCCGTGCCGTCCGACGACCTGAGCCTCCCGGCAACGCGGAGGTTGCTGATGCAGGCGGTGTCCCTGAGAGAGGCCCTCAGGGATTTTGAGAACTCCGTTATCTCGTCGGTCGAGACCGCCCCCCTCTCGTAAATCCAATGCAGAAGCTGCCCCGTCCTGTAGGCCGGAAGCCCCATCCTGGAGACGAAACCCCTCAACTCATCTGCGTTAAGCGCCTTAAGGTCCACTATGCCCATAATTAATTATAACTTTTTGGCCGGAGGGCATGTCCTCCAAGGAAAGGATGACAGGGTTGGTCATTCACTCATTCTCGGCCTTTCGGCCTCCGGGGTAATAAGATATCCTCACCCTGACAGTGAGGCTGTGGCAAAATCGCGCTGATTTGGATATTATTAATTGATATGTTTAAAAGAACGGCCATATTGCTGGCGTTAATCCTCTTCTCGTTCCATGCCCGCGCCGAGGTCATCGACAAGGTCGTTGCATTCATCGACACCGAGGCGATCACGCTCAGTGAATTGAAGGATACGTATGAAAAAACCCTCAAGCTGAGCCCCGATATAACGGAGCAGGAAGTCCTCACCACTATTATCAACCGGGTGCTTCTGCTGCGCGAGGCCCGAAGGCTCAGGCTCGAGGCCCCCGACGAGGACCAGCTGCTTGAGGAATATATAGACCTCAAGGTCAGGGCGTTCATCAAGATCAAGGAAAGCGACATCGGGGAGGTTTACGCGTCCAACATCGAGGAGTTCGGCGGCAAAAACTATACTGACGTAAAAGACGATATCGAGGCATCCCTTCTCGAAAAAGAAGTTAACTACAGGATACGGCGCCACCTTGAGGACCTGAGGGAAAAGGCATACGTCAGGGTACTTCTTGAGTAGTCCTCAGAAGGCGTAGCCGATGCTGAAGTGGAACTCTCCGCTGGACTCGTCAGCGCGCCTGTCAAGCTTGTGCCCGTAATCAAACCTTATCGGGCCGACCGGGGTATTGAGTTGAAGGCCGACCCCCGAGGTGTATCTGAGGTCGGCGAAATCGACATCTCCGTCATCGATCCAGACCGCTCCGGTGTCGAAGAAGGGCACAATCCGCCAGTTCTTTGTTATGCCAAGTCTCAGTTCGAGGTTTCCGAGGAAGAAGACGTTGCCCCCTATGGGCGTTCCCTGCGGGTCTTTCGGCCCGAGGCTGTCCTGAGAAAACCCCCTGACCGTACTCCTTCCGCCGAGGAAAAATCTCTCGATAAGCGGCAGGTCCGTGGTCTCGCGAATTCCCTGCGCCAGACCGCCGCGCACCGAGGCCGCAACCACAACGCGCCTCGAGAGGTCCTTGAAAGCGCTACCGAAACCGACCAGCTTAAAAAAGTCTGTCTCCGAAGCCAGAACCACCGTAGCCGTCTTCAAAGACACGCCCGCATATACTCCCCTTTTCGGGTCGAAGGGGTTGTCCCTCGTGTCGAAGGTGACGGACGGGGTTATACTCGATATCGCAAGCGTGCCCGTGTCCTCTCTTGAGAGTATTATGTCCGGGTCCACGTCCGTGGTCTCGGTATATGAAAATTCGTAAAGCAAATCGAACTTTACCTTTTCGCTGATTTTTTCCTCGACGCCTATGCCGGTCGCGTACCACTTTACCCTGTATCTTACGTCGCCGGTGTCAATGTTTATCTCTTTCCTGTTCTCACGTATCATGTAGGCCCTCATCGGGACACGCCTTCCGAGGAACCAGGGCTCGCCATACCTCAGGCTGTGACGAGTCACCAGGGAACTCATCTCCGTTCTGAAAGACACCTGCCTGTTCATCCCGAACAGTTTTTTATAACTCAGGTCGAAGAACCCCCTGAAGCGGTCGTATTCGCCATAACCCAGGCCGAACTCGAAAGCACCCGCCTTTCCCTCTTTTACGTCCACCACCACATCGGCCCTGTCGCCATACCTCTGGAGGATGTCGATATTGACGTCGCTGAAGAGACCGGTCCTGTAAACCCCCTGCCTCGCTCCAAGCAAAAGCGTCTTATCCAGTGGGTCGCCCTCTTTATGTTCAAGCTCACGCTGGACGACCTTCAGTTTTGTCGAAGGATTCCCGCTAATCAACGTCCTTCCAAAATATATCTTCCGGCCCTCCGACACCTTAAAGACAACCGCCACCCCGTCTGCCTCGTCAAACCGCCTCTCAACGTCAACGCTCACGTCCTGGAACCCTTGCTTCCTGTAAAACCCTATCACCCTGCGCCTTGCGTCCGATATGTCCACCTCGTTATAGGGCGCCCCCACCTCAAGACCGATCTCGCGGTAGAGGTCCTTGCCGGAAATCGATACCGCCCCTTCAAGCACCGTGCCTGTCAGCAAGACCGGCCGGCCTTCCTCCACGTCTATGTTAATCGTCGCCAGGGAATCCTCTATCACGACTTCGGGCTCGGATACCGAGGCGTTAATGTATCCGAGAGCGTTATAGAAATCCTCTATCGCCCGCGCATCGCCTTCGAGGAGGTTGGGATTATACAGGGATTTCTCCCTGAGAGAGATTATCTTCTTGAGGCTTTCCCCGGGCACGGTAATCCCCGTTATGTTTATGGCCTTTACCTTTATCCTCGGGCCTTCGTAGAAGTAGAAATTCAGGGTAACGTCGTCTCCGTCGCGGCTGATGACAGTAGCAATCTGCACATAAGGGAACCCTCGGGCATGGTAAACGTCCGTCATCCTCGAGACGGCCTCGTCTATAAGGTCGTCCCTTATGTCGCCGGCATCGAAGAACGGCATGACCATGGTGAGGTTTTTTCCGCCGACCGAATCGTTGCCCCTTACCTTGATACTGAGCCGCTTCCCCGGGTTTACGTTCAGATGGAGCACCCCGTCGGAAAACGTATACGGGCCGACAACCGGGTTAAGATATCCCATCTTTTTGTATCGCGCGGTGAGCTTTTCTATGTCCTTCCTCACCCTGAACTGGTCATAGACCGAGCCCCGGGAGATGCGCATGTAGTTCAGAACCCCTGTGGCGGGCTTTCCGAGCACACGGATATCTCTTATGTAAAGCGGCCTGCCCTCTATAAGCCTGAATATGAGCTTTACCTTGTTGGGCTTTCGCGCCCTTTCGGCTTCGACGCTAACCGAGACATCGGGATACCCCCTCTGGCGTACCACATCGAGCACCTTTTCCCTGTAGGTCTCGATCCGGTCGTATCTCATCTCGTCCCCTGCGTTAAGGCCAAGGTATTTCCTTATGAACCTGCCGCTTAAGTTAACGTTGCCTTTAAATACAATCTTCGAGATAAAATCCCTCTCCTTAACCTTTACAGTAAGGAGGCCCTCGTGTTCCTCGTCGGCCACGACCGAGATGTCCTTGAAGATGCCCTTCATGAAGGCGCGTTTGATCCCACGCCTGACGGCGGCAGGCTCAAGTGCCCTGCCCTCCTCTATCTCAAGGAGGTACAGCAGTTCTTCTTCACTAATGGAATAAAGGCCCTCTACACTGACCTCCCTGACCTCCGTCGCGGAGGCATCACCCGGCCCAAAGACGAGAAGCGCCGACAGCAGGATGCCGAAGCACATGAGTCCCCTGAGGGATTTATATCCGGCTGTCAATCTCATTTAAAGAAAAACCTGAAACGGATGTCGCCCCCGAGAGAGCCGAGGTCGTCCTGCCCGCCAAGTAGCGACACGTTCCGGTTAATTACGTATTCAAGCATTACCTCCTGCTCCTCGGAGGTGCTCATGGAACTCGAATAAGTGACAAACAGGTCCTCGCCCGCAAGCCTCTTGGATACGGTTACCCTCGGGGTAATGGCGCCTGTCCTCCTCGAGACGTACGGGTCTACGGTGAACCTGGTTATTCCGGTCAGATCCCTGAGCCTCTCCTCCACGACGTCCTGAAACCCTCCGGTGATTATTGACGAGGCCTCGGCGGCGCCGATGCCGCCCTCAAGGCCCTTAAGCCCTTCGCCGAATTCGCCGACGGCCAGGAGCGCGAGTATCTCGACGTCTTCGAGTTCGGGGTCCGAAAGGAGCGTAAGGTCAAGCTGCTGGAGCCTGCCCTCGAGCGTGAGCCATATGTTATATCCCTTTACGGCCGTCTCGGCCACGATGTCCATGTAGGGATCTTTCTGGGCAGTGTCGGAAAAATCCGCCGTGGCATGCGCTATCCTGAACTCGTGGTTTCGAAAATAGACCTTACCCTCGGTGGACTCGATGCGCCCGAGAAGAAGCGGCTCGCCGATAGTGCCCCTGAGGATCGTGTCTATCTTCAGCCGGGCCCTCGCCATGTTGTTGTCTATGACAATACCCTCAGTGCCGTAAAGCCTCACGCTGAGTTTTATGTCATCGAGCAGGCCCTTCTTTGCCCTGGCAGCTTCGGCCCGTTTTATCTTTAGAAGCCATGTTTTCCATTCGAGCCTGTCCGTGTATTCGGCCCTGTTGATTGCCACCTCGCCGGTTATCAGCTTTGACCTGGGAGTCCCCCTGTATATGATGTTGCCGCCGAGGTTCGCCTTAAAACCCTTGGTAAGGGCGAGGTCGACATCGTTAAGGAGCATGTCTAGGTTGACCAACCTGGGATTGAAGCCCGAAAGTTTTAAAACTCCCGAAAGCTCTATATCGCCGCCCCCGAGCTTTGCGCCAAGGCGTTCTATGACAACGGTGTCGTCTTCGAAATAACTGTATCCGTTGATTGACGCAAGGCGCTGCGGGATACTTTCAAGCCCGAACGAGCCGTCCGTAATGTCAATGCCGCCGTTTACACCGGGCTTTTCCCAATCTCCCTGAAGCGCAAGCACGAACCTCGCCTCCCCCCTCAGGAGGCTTATCTTGTCCGAAAATGCCTTAAGCGGGGCGAGAGAGGAAGTGCCGTCAATCATGATGTCGTAAAAATCGTTGTACCCGAAGGACCCCTGGAAGTTGACCGAGGCATTGCCGCTTCTCAACTTAAACCCGGGGAACGTGAATTTTCCGTCATCGACATTGACAACTATGTCATTGTCGTTGGAGAAGCTCTGGCCGTACATGGCCAGGGTCATCTCCTTGAGGGTCGCGGCGGCCTTGACATGCTCCCTGTCGCCAGAGAGCAGGGCCTTCCCAGTGATGTTGAACATCATGTCCTCGGGCACCTCTTTAATAAAAGAACTGAGCAGGAAGTCATACCTGCCCTTGATGATGTCCAGCTCCGCGCTCCATGGCATATCCGCCTCAAGGCTGGCCTGTCCCTTTAGCGCCATCTTCTCCTCGAAGACCTTTGCATCGAAGCTGAAATCTTTTTCCTTCAGGCGTGCCTTGAGCGTGCCCTCGCCGACGGGCCACTCACCGAACTTCCCCTCGGACATGACGGCCTCAAGCGTAATCTCGGGCCGCTCAACAGTGCCCTTGCCCTCCGCCTTCATGCTCATCCGGTAGTCCAGGGGAAGGCTCCGGGGAAGAACGTCCCTGAGATAGATTTCTTCAGAGCCTGCCCTGAAGTTAAAATCCCCCTCCCTGGCTATGCTTCCATTAAGGGAGAGCACGGAGTCGCCGCTTCTGAGCGCGGCCTCCTTTATGGTAAATGCGTCGAAGTTGTATGAGAAGTCTAACGATGCCGACGGCACGTTGTAGCCATAGATGCTGCCGTCCGTAACAGTGGCCGAGCCCAGGTACTCGGGTATTCCGCTTTGGGTTATGTTAACTTCGCCCTCAATGCTGCCCTCTACGGGCACCTTCACATTGTGAATTCTCAAAAGCCCCCCTAGGTCCGCCCTGCTAAGGCCGACCCTGAGGTCGAAGTCCGGCTCCCGGAGCTCAAGGAGTTTTAATGCCTTCGGAAACGCAACAGTGCCTTCGACACTGTAGCTGGCCTGCTCGTGCGTAGCGCCCGCCTCTTTAACGGTCAGGAGGTTCTTCCTGTAGGATGCCTCCCCCTCGACGTCGCCAAGGGGGTAATCGTCAAGCAAAGCGTCAAATATCCACACCCTGCCCTTAACCAAGGGGTCCGATGTGGGTCCGGAAACGTTGCCCTGGAATTCGCCGCTACCGGTAAGCCTCCCGAAATAGGGGGTCATCAGTTTACTCACGTCCTCCGTAACGAGGCCGCCGTTGAAGTCCATGGTATTTCCCCGCGTATTGAGTGTGCCGCCAAAGGCCAGCCGTGATGCGCCGGAGAAGGCCTCCATATCGGTGAGGGTCAGGATTTTATTCCGCATCCTGTATTTGCCGCCTATCTTTTGGATCCTGCCGATAGGGTCGTCCCTCGGCTCAAGGGCCTCATAGACAGCCCACCCTTCCGGGTCGAAATTCGAGCCTGAAGTGCTGATGCGCCCATTTACCTTTCCGAAAGGCAGCTGGAGCCAGTCCATCCCTATACGCTCGAACAGCGGGGGACTGTCCACGTCCGAGAAATCGACCTCCACGGAATAGGGGTCTGCGCTTGGAAGCGGAAAAGAGACCTTCGCGGCGCCTGTGCCGCCGTAGAGTTTTGCCTTGCCTTCCGTAAAACTGAGCATCCTGTCCGCATAAGCGACCTTGCAGGTTAGATCGTCTATATCTACCGTATAGAGGTTTGAGTTCCTGAGCCTCGCATCGGCGGTGCCGGAGATTTTAAGGGCCCGGCCCTTGACCTTTCCGCTAAAGCTTACAAGCCCTGTCAGCCTGTGGCTGGTCTTTGCCCTGACAGCCTCGAGGAGGGTCTCGAGATAAAAATCTCCATCAACATTGAGATCTAGATAGGGATTGAGAATGTCGTCGGTAAGGTTGAGCGCGCCCCTGGCGTGTATCGAGCCGTAGCCGGGCTCCTTGAGCCCCATGATATCCTTCACCGTACTCACAAGCAAATCCAGGTCCAGACGGAACATGCCGGTGCCGTCCATGGAGTAAAAACCCGTTCCGCTCAGGTTCGAGCCCCCGGCGCCTACGTTCAGGCGCTTGAACTCGATTGACTCCTTGCCCACAAAGAAGTTGCCGCTTATATGTCCCTTAAGCTCAGGCCATTTCTCAATCGCGGTGCTGATCTCGGCGACTGAAAAATTCACTTCGGGCCTCTCCCTTAAAATCACCTCCGCATTCAGCCCCCTGGCCTCTACTATCCCGTTGAGGCCCTCGTCATAATAGGACACCTCGCCCTCCCTGAGCACGACCGCCCTTGTGCTCATGCTCAGGAATTTTTTCCCGCCCTTCCCCGACTCCTCGATGTTTCGGGATATCTCTTCCGCCTGGGCCCTGTCAAGCCACACCTGGGGGTTTTTTATGACAATGGTCTCCAGCGTTATCTGCCGCTTAAGGACTTTTGAAAGCCCTATGTATGCCTTTACGGACTCTGCCGAGAAGACCCTCTCGCCCTTTTCGTTGAAGGCCTTGACACCCTTTGCCTCTATAAAAAGGGGCAGGAGGTTGACGTACATCTTATGGGCAATTACCTGCCTGCCAAGTGCGGACTGGACCTCCGGGAGTATGAGGGCTTTCAGGAAATTGGACATATAAGGCCCCCTTAGGAACAGGACGCCACCCGCGACTAAGCCTACGAATAGTATGATTATTATTCTTTTAGACCTTACCGACATAACCATATATAGTATACATGCGGGGCAGGCCCAAAATCACTTTTGGCCCGAAGAGACGGGGTTGATAACTATTCGTATCTCAGGGCGACGATGGGGTCGTAGAGGGCGGCTTTTCTTGCGGGGTAGACGCCGAAGAAGATGCCCACGTTTACCGAGAAAAGGAACGCAAGCGCTATCGACCACCACGTAAGCCGCGTGGGCAGGAACTCCACAAAGTAAGAAATCACAAACGACATCGAGGCCCCGACAGCGATGCCGATTATTCCCCCTATCAGGCTCAGCGTGACCGCCTCCACAAGAAACTGCATGAGTATGTCTCCTTTCTTCGCGCCGAGGGCCTTCCGGATGCCTATCTCCCTCGTGCGCTCGCGGACGGAGACGAGCATGATGTTCATAATCCCGATGCCGCCCACCACGAGGGAAATGGCCGCGATCCCGGCAAGCACTGCTGTCATTATGTTGAGTATCTTGCTCATTATGTCGAGCATCTCGTCCTGGCTGAGGATGGTGAAGTCCTCCCGGCCGGCGTGCCGCCTGATTAAAATCTCCTTTATCTCTTCCTTCGCCCTCTCGATATAGCCGTGCCCCCTTACCTTGACGGTGATGTTAAGGAGCGCGTCGGTGTCGAAAAGCTCAATGGCCGATGTTATGGGGATCAGCACGAGGTCGTCGAAGTCGTTTCCGAGGGTAACGCCCTTGGGGGCCATTATCCCCACTACCCTGTAGCGTGAATTGCCGATGGTGACCTTCTCTCCGAGCGGGTTCTTATCGGCGAAGATGTCGCGCTTTACGGTCCTTCCGAGCACGCAGACCCTCCTTGTGCCCTCCACGTCCGATTCCGTGAACTTCCTGCCGAGGGCGATCCTGAGGTTCCTGACGTCGAAGTAGTCGCCCGTTATTCCCACGATGTACGTGTCCCTGCTGTTTGCGCCGTACTTTATCCACGAGGTGCCCAGGATAACGGGCTCGGCTTCGCTTACGCTCCCGGCGCGTTTCTCGATAAGCACGGCATCGTCATAGGTGAGTTTTCGAACGGACGAGGTGCCCATGTGCATCCCGCCCTCTTTCGAGGTCTTCCCGGGCACTATGGCCAGGATGTTGGTGCCGAGGTCGCCGAGGGCGTCCCGGATATAAAGCCTTGCGCCCTCTCCAATCGAGACAAGCAGTATGACCGCCGCGACGCCGATGATGACGCCGAGCATCGTAAGGAGGGACCTTATCCTGTTGGAAGTAAGGGAGTCCTTCGCAAGCCTCAGGGTCTCAACTATCTCCATTGACGCTCATCCCGTCACGGATGGTTATTATGCGGCGGGCCGCTTCGGTAAGGCTCCTCTCGTGGGTGACCATTACGATGGTGGCCCCCTCGTCGTTAAGCCGGGTAAAGATATCCAGTATCTCTTCGCCGGTACGGGTGTCGAGGTTGCCCGTGGGCTCGTCGGCAAGTATGATGGAGGGGCTGTTTATCAATGCCCTTGCGATAGCCACCCTCTGTTGCTCGCCGCCGGACAGTTCGCTCGGCGCGTGGTCCGCCCTGCCTTCAAGGCCCACCTTGCCGAGCATGTCCATTGCCTTTTCCTTCCTCTCGGCCACAGGCACCCCGGCGTAAAGGAGCGGCACGGCCACGTTCTTCCAGGCCGGAAGCCTTGGAAGGAGATTGAAACTCTGGAACACAAAACCCACCATCGTGTTCCTTATACTGGCAAGTTCGTTGTCGGTTTTTTCATTCACGTCGATGCCCTCAAGCAGGTATTGTCCCGAGGTAGGCCTGTCGAGGCAGCCGATAATGTTCATGAGTGTGGACTTCCCAGAGCCCGAGGGCCCCATGATGGCAACAAGCTCTCCGGTGTGGACCTCGAGGGTTATTCCTTTGAGGATATCAATCGTGAGCCTGGGGAGGACGTAAGATTTTTTAATGTCGATGAGCTTTATCAACTATTTCTTTACCTCCACCCTGACGCCGTCCTTAAGCCCCTCTACGTCGGGGGTTATGATAACCTCCTCGGAGGCCTTGAGGCCGTCTGTTATCTCGGTGAGCGTCCAGTTGAAAAGCCCTATTTTGACCTCGCGGAGCCTCGCCCTTGAGCCGTCCTTCACATAGACGAACCGCTTGCCGTCGCGCTCGATGACCGCCTGCGACTGGACCGCCAGGGTATCCTCCGCCCTGCCCACGACAATCTCAACGTCGGCCGACATGCCGGGCTTCAGCTCCACGTCTTCGTCAACGACCCTTGTTCTGACCTCGAAGGTCCTTGTCTCGTGCTTCTCTCCGAGCACCACGGGAGATATCATATATACCCTGCCGGCAAGGGTCCTTTCGGGATAGGCGTCCATGTTTATGAAAACCTCCTGGCCCGTATTCACTCTGCCGACGTCGGCCTCGTCAATGAGGGCCTCGATATAAAGCGACTCGGTCGCGATAAGCTCGGCCGCAAGGTAGCCCAACCCTACCATCTCGCCGAGCTTTACGGGGAGCGAAGTGACTATGCCCGTTATGGGGGTCTTGAGTAAAGAATACCCGTACTGAAGCCGGGCAAGTTTCACGGCCTCCCCTGCTTCCTTCAGCGCCGAGGCCTGCGCGGCTATCTCGCTGGCCATGGCCTTGACCTTCGCCTTGCCCGACAGTGCCGATTCGCGTTCGGCCTTTGCGACTTCGTAACCCGTCCTCGCGGTGTCGAACTCCACCTTTGATATGAAACCCCTGTCGTACAGTTCGCTGTATCTTTCGTGCTGTCTGCCGGCTTCCTCAAAGCGGGCTTCCGCGCCGGCGATGCCTGATTTGACCTCGGCATCGAGGGCACGGTGCGACGCCTTGAGCTTCTCGAGGACGGCCTCTGCCCTGGAATGGGCGGCACGCGCCCTCTCGAGGTTAATCCCGGCTTCCGTCGTATCAAGCTCCACTATAACGTCGCCCTTCCGGACAATGTCTCACTCGAGCACATGCACCGCCGATACCATGCCGACCCGCTGTGCCGCGACTTTTACCTCGGTGTCGGATTTTATCGTCCCCGTGGAAGTGGCGGTTACGGTTATCTCAAGGAGCTGACGTTTTGCGTGTCCGGTCCTGACCTCCACTGCCTTCTGCGAGCACCTGAGAAACAGCAGGCCCGCGGCAAGGCCCATGAAGGCCAGCACCCAAAACCATTTCTTCCTGTAAAACGGCATCTTATTTCTTCCAGAACCGCGGCACAAAAAGCACCATCACGGTGTATATTTCGAGCCTTCCGGCGAGCATGCAAAAGGCAAGCACCCATTTGCCGGCCACGGGTATCGAGGCGTAGTTGTCCGTGGGGCCCGCCTCGCCAAGGGCGGGGCCCACGTTGCTCATTGCCGAGATGACGGTCGAGGCCGCCGTAACCATGTCCAGGCCGAGGGCGGCCATCGCCAGCGTTGCAACCGCACATATCAGGACGAACAGAAACAGGAAGCCCCAGATGCTGCCGAGCACCTCCTTTGAAAGCACCTTGCCGTCGACCTTCACGGTAGTGACCGCATGCGGGTGTATTATCTGGTAGAGTTCTCGGTAGCCCTGCCTGAATACCAGGAGCACACGTATCTGTTTCATACCGCCGCTGGTGGAGCCTATCATCCCCCCGCAGAACATCAGGAGTACAAGGAGCACCTTTGCAAACGGCATCCAGGCATCGTAGTCCGCGGTGGTATAGCCGGTGCCGGTCATTATCGAGACGGCCTGGAACGAGGCGTACCTCAACGACTCCCCTACCGACGAATACGACGTGCCGTACGTGGCAAAGGCAATCAGAAGTATCGCGCCGACCCCCATCGCCGCATAGAACTTGAACTCGCCGCTACGGAGGAACCTGCCGGGGTTTCCCCTCAGGCAGTAGAAGTAGAGGGCATAGTTGATGCCGGCAAGGAACATAACGACAGTGCAGGTCACGTCTATAAAAGGGCTCTGGAAATGGCCTATGCTTGCGTTCTTGGTGGAAAACCCTCCGGTGGCCAGAGTCGTGAAGGCATGGCAGACGGCGTCGAATATGCCCATGCCCCCCGCCAGATAAAGCACGAACGCCGCGCCGGTCAGGGCAAGATAGATATACCAGAGGTGCTTGGCGGTGTCTATAAGCCTCGGCCTGAGCCTCTCGACCGTGAGTTCGGGCACCTCGGCCTTGAAGAGCTGCATCCCCCTTGAGCCCAGAAACGGAAGCACCGCAAGGGCAAAAAGTATTATGCCCATTCCCCCGAGCCACTGCGTAAAACTCCTCCAGAACAGCAATCCCATGGGGAGGGCCTCTATGTCCGAAAGCACGGTGGCCCCGGTGGTGGTGAAGCCCGCCATGGCCTCGAAATAGGCGTCGGTGAAGGAGTCCATGGCCCCTGAAAACAGATAAGGAAGACACCCGAAGAGGCTCACCAGAAGCCACGTGAGGGTCACCACGGTGAAGACGTCCCTGTGCCTGAACTCATCCTTCGAGTGCCCCCTCGTCACGAGGCTCAGCAATCCCCCCGACACAAGAGTAAGCACCGCGGCAAGGAGCAGGGGTTTCAGGTCAGGCTGGGCCGTAAGCGCCGAGACGCCCACCGGTATGAACATGAACAGCGAGACTATCATCAGAATGGTGCCGGCGAGGTTCAATATCAGGGGAAAGTTCATCTTTTATGCGCGCTCATACGAGGAGCTTTTCGACGTCCTTTATCGAATTCCTGAGGGTAAAGATAATAACCTTGTCGCCTTCCTCTATGACGTCGTCGCCGGAGGGGATTATTATCTTCTCGCCCCTCATTATCGAGCCTATCAGCGAGGACTTGGGGAGCTTCGCCTCTGCCAGCGACTTGCCGATAAGGGACGAACCGCTTCCGATCCGGGCCTCGATAATCTCGGCCCTCTCCTCCGCCACGGCGGTAAGCGACAGTATGTCGCCGCGCCTGATGTATTTCAGTATGGAACTCGCCGTTATCAGGCGGGGGCTCAGCACTGCCTCAAGCCCCAGGCCGTGCGCCAGCGAGACGTAGTCGGTGCGGTTGACGATGGTTATGGTCTTTTGGGCCCCGAGCCTCTTGGCCAGCAGCGAGGCCATGATGTTGAACTCCTCGTTGTTCGTTACGGCCACGAAGACGTCCATGCCGGAGATGTTCTCCTCTCTAAGGAGGTTTTCGTCCGAGCCGTCGCCGTGCAGCACCATGCTCTTGGAAAGACTCTTGCTTATGAACTTGCACCTTTCGACGTCCCTTTCGATTACCTTGACCCCGGCCCTGTCCTCGAGGGCCGCGGCAATGTAGTGGCCTATCCTTCCGCCGCCCACTATCATTATCTTCCGGGCAGGCGTTGCCTTCACCCCGAGGAAGTTCATCGCGTCGCCGACCTCCCATTTCTTCACGGGAATGTAGATGACGTCGCCGGTCTTGATGCCGTCGTCTCCGGAGGGGATTATTGTGGTGTCGTCCCTGTCTATGATTCCTATGAGGAATTTCTTGTGGTCGCCGAGCCCGGCTATCGCGTGGAGCCTCTTCCCCGCCAGGGCGGAACCCTCGGGGACCTTGTGTCCGATAACCTTTATAAGGCCGTCCTCGAACTCCTCGACGTCGATGGCAAACGGGGTCTCGACGAGCCTTATTATGGCCCTGGCGACCTCGTGCTCGGGGCTTATGGCAGGGTCGATGTCGAGGTTCTCGGCGCTCAGCAGCTTTTCGTTGCGGAAGTATTCGGGGTTCCTGAGGCGCGCGATCTTCCGGGGGATTTTAAACATCGCCTTGGCCATGAGGCAGGTTATCATGTTGGTCTCGTCGCTGTCGGTCACGGCAAGGAGGATGTCGGCGTTCTCAGCCCCCGCCTCCTTCATCACCGAGGGGCTTGCCCCGTCAGCCTCTATGGTGGCGGCGTCGAGCTCCTCGGCAACCCGCGCGAGCTTCTTGGGGTCCTTGTCGATGACCACCACCTCGATGGACTCCAACGCAAGAAACTTCGTTAT
>DAOUWH010000170.1 GCA_030667205.1 Nitrospirota bacterium | reverse complement strand
CTCCGCATCCTCGCGGATGATATTCAATAATGCCTTTATCATATCGGTCTCGATAAATTCCTCGGGGATGGCGAGGTCGTAGCGCTCCTTTGCCACGGGCACGAAGTCGAGGCCGAGGGCCACTGCCGCGCTAAGCACTCCAAGCCCCGCATCGGCCACGCCCGTGAGCACCGCCGAGGCCACGGCCATGTGGGTGTATTCCTCGCGCTCGTAGCCATTAATGTCCTTGGGGTCTATGCCCTCGTCCTTGAGGCATTTATCAAGCAGCAGACGTGTTCCGGCCCCGTTCTGGCGGTTTATGTAGGTTGTGTCCGCTCTTAAAAGGTCTTTAAAACCCCGGATGTCCTTCGGGTTGCCTTTGAGGACCATCAGGCCCTGTTCCCTGTGGACGAGGTTTATGAGGACGATTTTCTTATCAGGCAGAAGCTTTTTAATAAAAGGCACATTGTACTCTCCCGTGGCTTCGTCTAAGAGATGGGTCGGGGCGGCGTGGGCCTCGCCCTTTTTCAGCGCCATGAGGCCGCCCATCGAGCCCACGTGGGCCGAGGAGAGCGAGTATTTGGGATGGTGCTTCTTAAGTGCGTTTGCGAGAATGTCCAGCGAGTTGTCGTGGCTTCCAATGAAGACAACGGTGTTTTCAATATCTCTGGGGTCGCGCAGTAGCTCGACTTCGACCTCCGTGCCTGCGGCGATGCCCTCGCTCATTGCGGGCACCCTGAGGATGCCGTCCGCCCTTACGAGCGAAAGCATGAGGCCCGCGCCCCTGCCAAGTGGCGTGGCGATGAGGTTTTCACCGACCCTGCCGAGCTTTACCCTTAAAAACTCCTCCTGCCCAAGCGTCGAGGCCACGTGCCTTGAAAGTTTTCCCGCCAGAGCCGGAGGCGCAACCGGTTCAAGGCCCTGGAGTTTCATGATTATTGGCCTTGCGAAGAGGCAGAAGGAAAGATACGCCGAGACCGGGTATCCCGGCGCACCGATTACGGGCTTGCCCTTAATGATGCCCAGTATCACGGGCTTTCCGGGCTTGATATTCACTCCATGCACCAGCACCTCACCGAGTTCGGCGATTACCTTAGCCGTGTAGTCCTCCGAACCTGCAGAGGCCCCGGCGTTTATCACGATAAGGTCCGCCTTTGAGTGGGCCTCAAGCAGTGCATCTTTTAGTTTTTCCGGCTCGTCGGGCACGATGTCGCTTTTTATGAAATCCGCGCCCCATTCGCGGGCAAGCCCGCCGAGGAGCTGCGAGTTAAACTCGATGATATCGCCACGCTTGAGCTCAGAGCCGGGTTCCACAAGCTCCGAGCCGGTGGGGATGACCGCAACCCTGGGCTTTTGCCTTACGCTTACGTCCGTATGTCCTCCCGCAAGAATAGCCCCTGTGTCTACCGCCCGTATCCTGTGGTTTTCGGGGACTATAAGCTCGGTCTGCACGATGTCCTCGCCCACGGTGCGCACGTTCTTCCAGGGGGTGACGGCGGAGATTATCTCGATAAAGCCCTCTTCCTCGTTTACGTCCTCTATCATTATCACGGCGTTGAACCCGTCGGGGATGGGGTCGCCGGTATCGACGTAGACGGCCTGCTGGCCTGTCTTGAGGCGTTTGGGCGAGGTCTCGGATGCCCCGAACGTCTCGGCAAACCTAACGGCGTAGCCGTCCATGGCCGATGAGTGGTAGAAAGGGGATGATATCTTTGCTATTACCGGGGCGGCGGTGACCCTGCCGAGGGAGTCGGCGACCCTTACGGTCTCGGCCTCAAGGGGTTTTGCCCCTACGCGCTCAAGCCATTTGTTGAGCGCATCGTCAAGAGAAACCGTCCCGATATACACGTCTCTCTCCATTCAGTGTATAGAGTAGCATACTCAGGAGTTGGGGGCACGGCCCCTTTATACTCGAATTGGTTACGCTGTCATAAAATGGGCCAGTGGCCCTCCGAGGTGCCCGGATAGCAAAGCTATTTGGTTAAAACCGCTTGGGCCCATACCCTCAACTCCGTCATTACCGTCTCATATTAGGACTCTGTGCCCCCCTGGTTATGGTAAAATTAGTGCCATGGCGAAAGTTACGATAAACGATCTTCTGGAAAAGAAGTCCGAGGGCAAAAAGATTACCATGCTCACGGCCTACGACTTCCCGTTCGCGCGCATAGTGGACGGGGCCGGGGTGGACGCCATACTGGTTGGCGACTCCCTTGCCATGGTCGTGCAGGGCCTTGAAAACACCCTGCCTGTTACCATGGACGAGATGCTCTATCACACCAAGATGGTCTCCCGCGCCGCGGAGCACGCCATGGTCGTAGGAGACATGCCCTTCATGTCCTATCAGGTGAGTGTCCCCGATGCGGTATGGAACGCCGGAAGGTTCCTTAAGGAAGCCGGGGCGCAGGCCGTAAAGATGGAAGGCGGCTCCGAGGTGCTCGAGCACATAAGGGCCATGACCCGCTCCGAGATACCCGTGTTTGCGCACATCGGGCTTACCCCGCAGTCCATACACCGGATGGGGGGCTACAAGGTGCAGGGAAAGACAGAGGAGGCCAGGAAGAGGCTTATCGAAGAAGCCCTCGCGGTGGAAGAGGCCGGGGCCTTCGCCCTGATTCTCGAGGCAATCCCCATGGAGCTTGCAAAGACCATAACCGAAAAGCTCACGATACCCACCATAGGCATTGGCGCGGGCCCGCACTGCGACGGACAGGTGCTTGTGATACATGACCTTTTAGGAATGTTCGAGCGGTTCGTGCCCAAGTTCGTAAAGCGCTACGCGTCTCTCAAGGACGACGCCCTTAAGGCAGTTAAGGCCTACATCGAAGAGGTCGAAAAGGGCGACTTCCCCTCCGAAGAGCAGAGTTTTAAATAGCTAAAGCCCCTTCTTTTCGAACCACTTAAACAGGAGCAGCACGCCGATGACTACTACGGGAATGACGAACCAGTGGTTTACCCCCAGCACTCCGGGTATGGTGATTCTTCCGTAGTTGCCCCATGAATACACGGGTTTGAGGGCAGGGTAGGCCTCCGCGAACAGGGCCGCCCCGAAAAGCATGCCGAGTATCCCCCAGAGCGAATCCCACCTTCCTTCGCCCAGCGCCCCCGCGTTCGTCGCGGGGCAATATCCAAGGAGGCCCCAGCCCGCTCCGAACAGGAGTCCGCCGAGGACGTTGCTTCCGAGGGCGGTGGCTTTTATGGAAAGTTTGACGAGCCCGAAGTCCTTTACCAGGTAAACACCTACCATACCCACCAAAATGGTGGAGAGCATGAACTTCAGTATCGTCATATCCATGAGGCGCAGCGCGCCAAGCTGCTTTTCGTACCTGATGACTTGCGCCTTCTGAAGCAGAAAACCGAACAGGACGCCGGTAACAAGCCCGTAGACGAGGAGGTTCATTTTCGTCCACCTCCCCCGTAGAGCATTCGCGCGACGATTATGCCTCCTATGAAGAAGCACGCAAGGGCGAGGTATCCGCTTACTGCAAGCTGGAGCGTACCGCTCAGCCCGTGCCCGCTTGTTCAGCCGCCGGCAAGCCTCGAGCCGAACAGGACGGCCGCGCCTCCGGCAAAGGCGGCCACGGCTCTCTTGCCAATACCCGGACCGAACCGCTCGCGCCACATGTCGGGGACCGCCTGCTTCCTGAAGGTGCCCGATGTTACGGATGACACTGCTGAGCCAAGAAACACCCCTACTACGAACATGAACTGCCAGTCTACCTTCGGGGTGTATTTTTCGAAGTAGGCCATGCGCGAGACACGCTCTTCGGCGAATGTCTTTTCGATCATGCCGGCGGAACGGGCGAATGTGGTCGAGGCGCCAAAGTACTTTCCGGCAATCCAGACCGACAGCACCACGAGCACGCCTGCCAGGGCGCCTGCAAAGTAGGGGTTCCAGGTTTTTTTGGCTGCGGTTTTTATAGAATTCATCTTTCTAAAACAAGATATATCACAGCAAGGGCAGCATGTCAAATAGTATTAGAATATAAAAACGCCCGGGTAATCTGCCGGCGTTGTTTTGCCAACCCGTTGCACTTTCGTGCTACTATAAAAGAGCCACAGGCACGTCTCAAAAGATATTGAAAGGAGATGCGAAGACCACTAAATGGCATTTGTTATAGGCTTTGCGGGGAAGGGCGGCACGGGAAAGACATCGCTTGCGGCCCTGACAGTACGATACCTCGGCGAGCGGCGCAAGGGGCCGGTGCTGGCCGTGGACGCCGACTCTAACGCCTGTCTCAACGAGG
>DAOUWH010000227.1 GCA_030667205.1 Nitrospirota bacterium | reverse complement strand
GGACGATAATCAGGGCCAGGGGCATCGACGGCAAGGGAATAAGCAAGGGCGACCTCTGCGGCAAGGGCCGCTTCGGCCTCGACTTCGTCCACTCCGAAAGGAGGCTTACCTCTCCCATGATAAGGAAGGACGGCGAACTCCGCGATGCCACGTGGGAGGAGGCCCTGTCCTATGTGGGCGAGAAACTGGGCGGGATAAAGGACAAGCACGGTCCGGAGGCCATAGGGGCCATAGGCTCGCAGCGCTGCACCCTCGAGGACAACTACATGCTCCAGAAGTTCATGCGCAAGGCAATAGGCACGGGCAACATCGATTCCTTCGCCCGCTTCGGCTATGCGAACACGCAGGAGGCGGCAAGGAGAGTCTTCGGCCTCAATACGCTTCCCATAAAGTTCGACTCGCCGCATGAGGCCGACTGCATACTGGTAGTGGAGTCCGACCTGACCTCCACCCACCCGGTGTTCGGCCTCAAAATCCTCAGGGCAAAGAGGAGGCACGGCGCAAGGCTCATTGTGGCCGACCCCAAGGCCACCAAGCTCACAAGGCACAGCAGCGAGTGGCTGAGGATAAAACCGGGCACTTCGGTCGCCCTGTTAAACGGCATAATGAACGTCATGCTCGAAGAAGGCCTGCACGATAAGGACAGGGAAAGCGTGCCGGGGTTCGATGCCCTTAAGGGGACCCTCAATGACTACACCCCCGAGAAGGCGGCCGATATCACCGGGGTCAGTGCCGGGCAGATAAGAGAGGCCGCCAGGGCATTCGCGGGCGCCAAGAACAGGATGCTCGCCCTTGCGATAGGCGACTCAGAAAACACAAAAGGCTTAAACACCGCGCTTGCGGCCGCGGACCTCGTGGCGCTTTCGGGCTCGGGGCCCGAGGCCCTGCAGATGCCTGCGGAGTACGCCAACACCATAGGGCTTTTCGAGGCCGGCGTAAGGCCGGACTTCGGCCCCGGACACAAGCCCGCCGAGGTCAAGGGCCTTGGCCTGAAGGGAATGCTCTATGACGAGGCATCTCCCATTAAGGCCCTCTATATTATGGGGGAAAACCCCGTGATATCGTTCCCGCGCTCAAAGGCGGTAGAGCAGGTGCTGAATGGTCTCGAATTCCTTGTAGTGCAGGATATAGTGCTTTCGGAGACAGCCTCACTTGCCGATGTGGTGCTGCCTGCGGCGAGCTGGGCCGAGACGGAGGGCACTGTTATCGGCGCCGCGGGAATCGCGCAAAACGCTATCAAGTGTATACCCGAGACAGGGCAGTCAATCCCCGACTGGAAGATATTCCGGAACCTTGCGAGGGCCATGCAAAAGGACATCGGCAAGGGCGACTTCGGTGAACTCCGGGAAGAGATAAAACAGGACATAGACCTTGAGTTCGATATATCGAAGTACAAACTGGAGTTCGTGCCTGCCGTACATGCCGCGGGCGAGGCCCCGGATGCCGAGTACCCCCTGCAGATGGTCACAGGCATACTCATGCAGCATTCCGGAAGCCTTACCACGATATCCAAGAGCCTGGGCTCGGTGGTCTCGGACGCTTACCTTCAGATAAACCCCCAGGATGCCGAGCGCTACGGCATAACGGACGAAAGCTACGTGAACGTAAGGTCACGGAGGGGAGAAGCGTTTCTCAAGGCCAGGGTCACCGACGAGGTGCCCGAGGGGATGCTCTTTGCCCCGGCCCATTTCCCTCATGCGAGGGTTAATACACTTACGTACCCTGCCTCAAACGGCGATTCGCCGGTAGTGGCGGTTATGGTGGAGCCCGCCGTCAATAAGTTCGCGGTGGGCGAATAGGAGGAAAAGGGGCGGGTTATCCCGCCCCTTTTTTCGGTTGGTGTGTCTTTTGACACTATAAGTGCCATATAAGCGCCAGAAATCGCCCGATTTTCATGGTACATAATTTGCTTATATATGCTCGGGTGAGTATTCCTATGGGAGTATACACTTATTAAGAGTATATACCCCGGCTCTTTGAGGCCGGGATTTGGGGGGAAGCAAAACAGATGGATGAAAAGAGCGTCAGAGGACGTTCCGAAACGTCCAGGGCCGCCCGCGACCTGGCAATAATCGCCGTCATTGCCCTTGCCGCACTCGCCGTTGTCCGTTTCCTTAATGTCCGGGGTTATATGGACACGCTGGTCCAGAGGATAGGCATGATGGGACTGCATGACGTCTTCGTCATATCCTTAATCCTGCTTGTCGCCCTTTCGGTCTATTCCCTGCGCAGGTGGAAGGAATCCCGCGCCGAGCTGGAAAGGCGCATTCATGCCGAGGAGATGCTCCAGAGGCACCAGGAGGAGCTTGAGGACACCGTTGAGGAACGCACCTCCGCACTGAGGAAGATAAACGAGGAACTCGAGGACGAGATCGCAGAGCGGAGGCAGGCCGAGGAGGCCGTCCGCCAGTCCGAGACCTTCCTCAGCACGATATTCCACAGCATCCGCGACCCCTTCAGCATCATAGACCGTGGATACAGGATAATCAGGGTAAACGAGGCATATGCCCAGATGCGGGGGAAGTCCCATGAGGAACTGATTGGCGCAAGGTGTCACGAGATACTGCAGGAAAAAGACGCGGTCTGCGAAGACTGCGTGGTCGAGAAGACCTTTAACTCCGGAGATCCCTGCGCAAAGGAAAAGCTCTGCCCCTCAGATGCCGGCGACACGTGGATCGAGATTCTGACATACCCCATATCGGATGTGGAGGGCAGCGTGTCTCACGTCGCGGAGTATATAAGGGACATAACGGGACGGAAGAGGGGTGATGAGGAAAACCTGCTCCTTATCAAGAAACTCGAGCATATCTCAAGGACAGACGCCCTTACGAGCCTCCTGAACAGGAGGGCGAT
>DAOUWH010000224.1 GCA_030667205.1 Nitrospirota bacterium | reverse complement strand
CGCCCTTACCGGAAGGCCGGTGAACAGGAAGTTCGCGATGACCGGTGAAGTTACGCTGCGCGGAAGAGTACTGCCAATCGGAGGGCTCAAGGAAAAGACCCTTGCCGCAAAGAGGCTCGGCATAAAAAAGATCGTAATTCCCAAGAGGAACAAAAAGGACCTCGAAGATATCCCAAAGTACATTAAAAAGGACATGGAATTCGTCCTCGCCGAGACGATGGACGAAGTCTTGAAGTATACGCTTAAAAGAAAGAAATCCGCCGCCAAAAAATCCACCCCGGCAAAGGCAAAGGGGCGCAGGACCTTGCGGAGCAGATGAAGCTTTCCCGGAAAGGGGAACTGCCCCTTCTTGAGAAAATAAGAAAAAGGTTAAGCCGAAAAACAAGGGCCGTGCTAACGGGCATAGGCGACGATGCCGCCGTGCTGAGGCCCGGGCGGCGTGGAAAACTCCTTGCAAGCACCGACATGATGCTCGAGGGCGTGCATTTCGACCTCGGGCTTGTCACTCCACGGCAGCTTGGTTTCAAGCTCCTGAGCGTAAACGTAAGCGACATATACGCCATGGGCGGCAGGCCGGCGTTCGCGCTCCTGGGCATTGCCGTCCCCGGCGATACCGACGAGAAGTTCATTGAAAAGTTTCTGGACGGTGTTGAAGAGGCCTGCAATCGCTATAAGGTATCGGTAGTCGGGGGGGATGTCTCTTCGTCGAAAAAGGGGATGGCGTTTTCTGCCACGCTCATTGGCTACGTCGAGAAACCTTTAAAACGTTCCGGCGCGAGGGCTGGGCACGGGATATACGTCACCGGCACCCTCGGCGAGTCGGCCTGCGGGCTTGAGCTCCTCAAGCGCATAGCCCATCACGTGGAGTTCGAAACACCCGTGGAAATGCCCCTGAAGTGGCGCTTTATGGAGCCGCTTCTGAGAAGACATCTCATGCCCGATGCACGGCGCCCCGGCGCCTGGTCGAAGAGGGCCTCGGCGCTTATCGACGTAAGCGACGGACTCCTGATAGACCTTACGAGGCTCTGCGCCGAGAGCAATGCGGGCGCAAGGATATACGCGGGGAGGATCCCGCTTTCCAAAGAGTTAATAGCCGTGTCCATGGCACTGGGCCGCGACCCCCTCGGGTTTGCCCTCTCCGGCGGCGAGGACTACGAGCTGTTGTTTACCGTCCCCGGGGAAAGCCGCATAAGGGGCGCAACCCGCGTTGGCGAGATAACCGCATCGGGGATGTCGATAGTGCATGAGGACGGCACCGAGAGGGCTTTCGGCCCCGAGGGGTATCAACATTTTAAATAGGTTGAATTGGTACTATGGCGCTTCTTGAGAGGTTCAGGGCAACTGTAATCCAGATACTGAGGATCGATGACACCCCGCACAGGACGGCGATGACGTTTGCTGTCGGTGTATTTCTTGGAATGTCCGCCTTAATAGGCCTGCATGCGCCCATTGCGCTTGCCCTGGCATGGATATTCAGGCTTAACAGGGCCGTCGTCTTAAGCGGCGTATTTGTAAACAACCCGTGGAGCATCATCCCCATATACACCTTCAGCACATGGATAGGCACGGTCCTGCTCGGCGCCGATATCAAGGTGCCGGGCATAGACTGGGGGCACATAAGCATTGGAAACATAGCCAACGACCTCGGCCAGTTTGTCCTTCCCTTCGTGGTGGGCACCACAGTGGTGGGGCTCTCCTCCGCGGTGCTAAGTTATGTCATTATAAGAAATGCCGCCGAAGGCATGAGGGAAAGCAAAGCTGATACAGGTGCGGATGGAGATTGAACTTTTAAGGAAGAGGGCGCTAAGGCTCTCCTACATCACCGTGGGCTACAACGTGGTCGAGGGGCTGGTCTCGATATTCGCGGGCGTCATGGCCGGCAGCATCGCCCTCGTGGGCTTCGGGCTCGACAGTTGCATGGAGAGCCTCTCGGGCGGGGTGATGATATGGAGGTTCACCCACAGCGAGGGGCTGAGCGCCGAGGAGGAACTTAAGCGCGAGAAAAAGGCGGTAAAGCTCATAGGCTATATGTTTTTTCTCTTCGGCGCGTATGTGCTTTACGAGTCCCTTGAAAAACTCTTACTCCATGAGGCCCCGGAGCCGAGCCTCCTTGGCATTGCGATAGCCGTTGCCTCGCTGGTGGCGATGCCCGTGCTGTTTTACATGAAATACCGCACCGGCAAATCGATGAACAGCCGCAGCCTTGTTGCCGACTCGAAGCAGACGCTTGCGTGCATGTTCCTCTCGCTGGCGCTTCTTATAGGGCTTGGGCTTAACTACCTCCGGGGGCTCTGGTGGGCCGACCCCGCCGTCGGCCTCCTGGTCGTGGCGTATCTCATAAAGGAGGGGCGCGAGGCCCTAAAAGAGGAAAAACTCTGCACCTGCTGCTCGTGTCCTACGGACTGACGGGGGGATAGCATGCCTGGAGGTTTCATCAACTGGTGGCAGCACATTCCGGAGCACATCAGCCCGTACATTTTTGAGATAGGCTCCTTCCGGCTGGGCTACTACGGGATGATGTACGTGGTGGGCTTCGCCATAATCTATCTCCTTTCGCTTTACAGGATAAAAAAGGAAGAGGCCGACTACACCCCGAAAGAGATTGAAAACTATATCGTCTGGGCGGCGCTGGGCATGGTCGCGGGCGCGAGGCTTGGCTATGTGCTCTTCTATAACCTGGGCTACTACCTCCAGCGCCCCCTCGAGATATTCCTTCCCGTAAGCTTCGAGGGCGGATTGCACTTCACGGGCATCTCTGGCATGTCCTACCACGGCGGCCTGCTCGGCGTTATCCTTATCACCATCTACTATTGCCGGAGGCATGAGACCAGCTTCTGGGGCCTCGTGGATTTTCTGGCCCCGTCGGGCGCTCTGGGGTACACCTTCGGGAGGCTCGGCAATTTCATAAACGGAGAGCTCTACGGCAGGGCCACGGAT
>DAOUWH010000044.1 GCA_030667205.1 Nitrospirota bacterium | reverse complement strand
ATAGAGAAACTGCCCTCCGAGGAATCCATCGCACAGGTCCGGCAGACCCAGGCCGACATCATGGCGCAGATTTCGGAACTCCTCCGGGACGTGCAGGTGATGACGGGCAGGTTCGAAGAGAGCAAATACTATATGGACAAGTTCGTAAAGGACACCTCCGCCGAGGTCGACCTGATGAAGGCCAGGGTCGATACCGCGACACCCGGCCTCAACAAGGAAGAGGCCCGGAAGCTGATAGAGAGGATCGAGAGCATCGAGGCCGAGCTTGCGGCCATCAAGGAAAAGCTCCCCGCACTAGAGGCTTTGATACCCGCAGGGCCGGAGGAGGCCCCGCCAAAAGAGGCCACCCCCGAAGAGGTCTACGAAGCGGCCCTCAATACCTTCAGGGAAGGAAAGCACAAAGAGGCCAGGGAGATGATGGAGGCCTTTATACTGAAGTATCCCAAGCATACCCTCGCGGGCAATGCCCAGTTCTGGATCGCCGAGACATACTACGCCGAGAAGGACTACGACGACGCAATACTGGCCTACGAGGACCTCCTCCAGAAACATAAAAAGCACAGCAAGGTCCCGTCGGCCATCCTGAAACAGGGACTCGCCTTCATCGAACTGGGCGACAATAAGGCCGCAAGGGGTATCCTCAGGGAAGTGATAGAGAAGTACCCCGCCTCCGAACAGGCCAAGACCGCAGGTGAAAGGCTCTCCACGCTTGAGGGACCCGAATCCTCCAATACGTCTGGCCCCCCCGAGAAAAAATAATGCCCAGGCTCACGCACCTTGACCGGAAGGGCCAGGCCCGGATGGTAGACGTAAGCTCAAAGCCTTCGACCCGGAGAGAGGCACGGGCCTCCGGCGCGGTCTACATGAAAAAACAGACCCTCAAACTGATAAAAGAAGGCCGTGCGCCCAAAGGCGACGTGCTCGCCACGGCCAGGGTGGCAGGCATCATGGCCGCCAAGAAGACACCGGAGTTGATACCCCTGTGCCACCTGCTTAACCTCACCTCGGTAGAGGTGGACCTCAAACCCCAGCCGAGCAAGGGCAGGGTACTCATAACCTCCAAAGTCGTTTGTGCGGGTCAGACAGGGGTTGAGATGGAGGCCCTCACCGCTGCCGCCGCCGCGGCTCTCACCATTTACGATATGTGCAAGGCCGTGGACAGGGAGATGACCATCTCCGAGATTATGCTAATTGAAAAAAAAGGCGGGAGAAGCGGGGAGTACAAGAGGGCGTAAGCGGTTAACCGGGCGAGTCTACGTATACCTCTGGACCTTGAAGCGCTGGATCTCGATGTCTTCCTCGTCAGGTTCGATGCCCGCCTTCTGCATGGCGATGTCGAGTTGCTGCTCCACGGTGTCCACGCCCTCGAGGTCCGGAAGGAGGAGCCCCCTCCTTATGCCCTTGCTAACGATAACGCCGTACCTTTTGGGGTCGAGCTCTTCCGGGTCCAGGATAGGCTCCGGGGGATAAAGCACATCCACGGTGTACTCGATGCCGTCGAGTTCGTCCTTGCTCACAGGGGAGAACCTCGGGTCCTCGGACGATGCGGATATGGCGTTTCGTATTATCTCGGAGGCGAGGCACTCGGTCACGGGGCTTATGGTGCCGATGCACCCTCTGAGCTCGCCGTGCTTTTTGAGGCAGATGAACACACCCGCCTTCTGCCTCATCTCCTCGTCAAGCTCCTCCGGGGTGTCCAGGACATGGCCGTCCCCGATGCAGACCTCGACTGCCTCTTTTGCAAGCTTCACAAGCGGGTGCATTACTTTTCCCTGCGAAGGGCGTAATCCGCAATCTCCATCATCAGGCCCTGCTCCTCCGAAGCGGGCAGCGCCGCAAGACCGGCCTTGGCCTCCTCGACAATGGCCTCCGCGCGGCCGAGGGACTCCTCGATGACGTCATACCGCGTGATGAGGTCGGATATCCTTCCGAGGCCGTCGTCCGAAAGACTGGCCACGATCGACTTGACCTCTTCCTGTTCTCCGGGAGTCGCCGCCCTCAGAAGAAGGATAATCGGGAGCGTGATCTTGCCTTCTTCGAGGTCCTTGCCGAGCTTCTTTCCGAGCTCTCCCTCGTCGGCCATGTAATCCAGTATGTCGTCCATCATCTGAAACGCGATGCCCACGTTCATGCCGTAGCCGGCAAGGGCCTCTTCCTGCTCCCGTGAGACGCCGCCGAGTATGGCCCCTACCCTGCAGGCCTCGGAGAACAGGGCGCCGGTCTTCGCCGACACTATGCGGACGTATTCTTCCTCTGTGATGGATACGTCTCTTGATTTCTTCATCTGCATGAGCTCGCCTTCGGTCATCCGCGTTATCGCGGACGAAAAGGCCCTGATTATTCCCAGTTCCGCGAAAGTAAGCGCGTACTTCAGGGCGTTGGAGTACAGGTAGTCTCCGGCGAGCACGACAGCGGAATTCCCCCATATCGCGTTGGCCGAGGGGTTGCCCCGCCTGAGTTCGGCCCCGTCGACCACGTCGTCATGCAGGAGCGAGGCTGTGTGTATGACCTCCACTAATGCGGCAAGGGCGATGTGGTTCCGTCCGCCGTTGTAGCCGGAAATTCTGGCGCTCAAAAGCAGGAACAGGGGCCTCAGCCTCTTGCCCCCGCTTTCGAGGAGATGTTTTCCGATGTCCTGCACCAGGGGGTTGTCGTGGCTGAACATTTCCTCAAGGTGCTCCTCCACGAGGCGAAGCTCGCCGGAGTAGGCATCAAGAATTTTTCCTATATCTATGGTCCTGTTGTTCAACATCTTTAATTAGAGCCTGAATTTTTCGAGGTCCGCGCCCTCTTCGTCGAGATTTTTAAGGTCCTCGGGCCTAAAAACTCCTTTCTCGGTGATGATCGCGGTCACGTATTTCGCGGGCGTCACGTCAAATGCAAGGTTTCTAACGCTGATGCCCTCCGGAGCTATGGAAACCTTGCCGTACACCATTGTTACCTCCTCGGGGGCCCTTTCCTCTATAGGTATCATATCCCCTGAAGGCATGGAAAAGTCAATGCTGCTTGTGGGGGCGGCCACATAAAACGGTATCCCGTTTTCCTTGGCGAGCACCGCCACCATGTAAGTGCCTATTTTATTTGCGACGTCGCCGTTTCGGGCGGTCCTGTCGGTGCCCACTATGACGAGGTCTATCTCGCCCCTATTCATCAGGGCCCCGGCGCAGTTGTCGGTGATGAGGGTAACGGGAATGCCGTCCTCCTTAAGCTCCCAGGACGTAAGGCGTGCGCCCTGAAGCAGGGGCCTCGTCTCGTCGGCGTAGACATGTATCTTCTTGCCCTCGGCGTGGGCAGTGCGCATGGGGGCCGTGGCCGTGCCGTAGCCGCCGGTGGCCAGGCCGCCGGCGTTACAGTGGGTTAGAATACGGGCGCCGTCCTTTATAAAAGCGACCCCGTACCGCCCTATGGCCTTGTTTATCTCTATGTCTTCTTCGAGTACCTTCCCGGCCTCCTCGATAAGCATTTTTTTAAGCGTCTCAACCGGTTCGGACTTGTGATTTTCGAGGAAAAACTTCATCCTGTCCACGGCCCATTCGATGTTGACCGCCGTGGGCCTGGTCGCAAGCAACGTCTTATAGGCGGATTCGAGGTCCTTCACGAAGTCCCCGTAGCCCTCGGCCCTTATAGGTTGCGCCCCGAGCGCTATGCCCATGGCCGTGGCTATGCCGATTGCGGGGGCGCCCCTTATCCTCATGTTTATAATGCATTCGGCTACCATGTCGGTGTCGATGCATTTTACATACGTAAGCTCGTCGGGAAGCTTCGTCTGGTCCAGAATCATCGCCGCGCCGTCTTCCCAGTATAACGTCCTTACCATATCTTCTCCTTGAGAGTCTTACCCTGCCGGCATGACCGTCGTTACTACCATGACGGTGGTAAAGGCTATCACCACAAGCACTGTGGCCCATGTTATGTAATTATAGCTTCTGGGGTTTATGAACTCGCCCATGAGCTTTTTGTTGTTGACGAGGGACAGACAGAATATAAGCACAAAGGGCAGCAGGACGCCGTTTACCACGGAGGCCAGCACCATCAGGAACACAAGCGGCGCCCCGGGCGCAAGCACTATGACCGCGCCCGCCACAATCATCACGGTATAAATCCACATGAACTGCGGGGCCTCCCTGAAGGTCTTGTTCACGCCGCGCTCCCATCCCATGGCCTCGCATATGTAGTAAGCGGTGGCCAGCGGCACGATAATCGCCCCCAGCAGCGATGCGTTTGCAAGGCTCAGGGCGAACACCACGGAGGCGAAGTTCCCCGCAAACGGCCTAAGGGCAAGCGCGGCCTCGCTGGCGTCGGTTATCCTGATGCCGGCGGGGAACAGCGTGGTGGCGCACGCCACGATTATGAAGAACGCGATTATGTTCGTTATAAGACAGCCGATTACTACGTCCACCCTCGAGAGCTTTATATGCTCTTTCCTGATGCCCTTTTCGGCGATGGAGGACTGAAGATAGAACTGCATCCAGGGCGTTATGGTCGTGCCTATAATCGCAATGCCTAGCATCATGAACTCCGGCTCCATTTTTATCTCGGGCACGATGGTGCTCCTTATCACCTCGGACCAATCCGGCTTTGCCATAATTCCGGAGACGACATAGCCCAGATAGATTATGCAGGCGAACAGCAGGACCACCTCCACCAACCTGTAACTGCCCTTTGTCACCAGTATCCATATCAGGAAGGCCCCTGCCGGCACCGACAGGTACTTGCTTATGCCGAATATCTGCCAGCTTGCGGCCCATCCCGCGAACTCCGCCACCGTGGTGCCGAAGTTGGCGATGAAGAGGCCGGCCATCAGGTAGAACGCGGCCCGGACGCCGTAGTTCTCCCTTATGAGGTCCGATAGCCCCTTGCCCGTCACCGCGCCCATCCGGGCCACCATCTCCTGCGAGACCACGAGCGCCAGCGTGACGGGTATAAGTATCCAGAGCATCGAGTAGCCGAACCTCGCCCCGGCGACCGAATATGTGGTGATGCCCGAGGCGTCGTTGCCTATGCTTGCGGCTATAATGCCTGGCCCCATCACGGCAAGAAAGAGCCCTATCCTCTTCCATCGGGTCACAGCTTTTTCCTCTTGCGCTTTGCCTGCGGCGGGAGGATCATGTCAACTATGTCGTCAACCGTTACTATGCCGAGCAAAGAACCCTCGGCGTCCACCACGGGAAGGGCCACAAGGTTGTACTTCGATATTGCGGCGGCGACCTTCATCTCGTCCTCCTCGGGCCCCAACACCTTGAGGTTGGTCTCCATAACCTCCGAAAGTGTCAGGCCCGGATCCGAAAGCATAAGCTCCTTAAGCGATATCGCGCCGACGAGCTTTCCTTCTTCGTCCAGCACATAAATATAGTAGACCGCCTCTATCTCGGGGGCGTCCTTTTTGAACTGGTCCATGGCGTCTCCAACGCTGGTCCCCGACTTATAGGCGATGAACTCGTTCGTCATCAGGCCGCCCGCGGTGTCGTGCTCGTGTCCCAAAAGCTCCTGGATGTCCTCGGCCTCCTCGGCCTCGACCTGCTCCAGAATCTCCTTTGCCTTTTCCGCCGGTAGCGCGCTGATTACGTCGGCCGCCTCGTCCGGGGGCATCTCCTCTATGATGTCCGCCGCGCGCGCGGGGTCCATGTCGGATATCATGGCGGTCTGCACGTCGGTCTCAAGCTCCGAGATGGCGTCGGCCGCGGTCTCGACATCGAGGTTCTGGATGAACTGCGCGCCCTCCTCGTGCGAGACCTGGCTTATGAGGTCGGCGAGGTCCGCGGGGTGGAGTTCCGAGACCATCTGCCCCGGCACCGTAAGTGCGATTGTCGAGAGCTTGGGCTGGAGAGGCTGGATGTAGTTCCAGCTTATGAGGTTGTACGGCAGGTGCACCCTCAGGAGCCTGAGCATGGAGTCGCCCCTGCGCTCGAAACCAAGCCTCCTTAAAATCCCCCTCACGCCCACGTCTACTGCAACCACGATGGCGTTGGAGTCGTAGCCCTCGAGCTTTATGTCGTTGGCCCTGACGACCTTGACCCCGTCAGCGTCCACTATCTGCTTGTCAAGGAGGTCCCGCGCGGCAAGGAGGTCTTCCTCTACGCCGAAGTCGTACTCCTTCAGCGCGTCCCTCGTGAGGGTAGAGGCCATGATTCTCTTGCTGAAAATGTTCAGGCCCGACCACGGCAGCTTGTAGGTCTTCTTCCTGTTCTCGATTATCAGGAAGTCGACCTTCGGGAGCGGCTCGCCCCTTATTATGGCAATGTCCTTCACCTTCCCGAGCTCGTCGCCCCTTGGGTCGAGCACGGGCTTTTTCAGTATCTCGCTTAAAAAAAGTTCGCCAAACAGAGGCATTACCCTCACCCCCTTTCAGGGAGTTTTCAAATCGTTAATTTCCCGTAGCCGATACAGGCCAGTCATTCCCGTTTTCACAGGAATGACAACAAAATCGCTAATTTAGTTCAGCTTTTTAGTATATCCCAGATTCCTTTATTGAGCAACCTTCTCCTCAAACCCCGACATACGGAATCCGAGGAGGCGCACCTTTTTCCCCTTCAGGTCGAAACGTCCAAAGGCCTCAAAGGCGGCTTTTCTTAAGACCTCCACCGAGTCGGTGGCCTCCTGAAGAGTTATCGACCTCGTCTGGGTCTTAAAGTCGCTGTAGCGCACCTTCACCGTAACGGTCCTGCCCTTAAAGCCGTCTGATTTCATGTCCGAGACTACTCTTCTTACAAGCTCGGCAAGCACCCTCGCAAGTTCCTGCCAGTCTGAAATGTCCTCCTGAAAAGTGGTCTCACGGCTCGTGGACTTCGGGGTCCATTCGGTGACAAGGGGGCTATCGTCTATGCCCCTTGAGGCCTCGTAAAGATACCCCCCGTGCGACGGGCCGAAATGCCCCGCAAGCTCCTCCTCCGTGCGCGCCGCGAGGTCTCCGATGGTGTTGATGCCCATCTTCTTAAGATGCTCCTCGGTCTTGGGCCCCACGCCCCATAACTTTCTGACGGCCAAGTCCTTAAGCGCATCCCTCGCCCTGCCTTCTTCCACTATGGTAAGGCCGTCGGGCTTCTGGATGTCCGAGGCTATCTTGGCAACGAGCTTGTTGGGGGCAATGCCTATGGAGCACGAAAGGCCTGTTTTGCTTCTGATTGCGTCCTTTATCCTCTTTGATATCTCCTCCGGCGAGCCCGGTATCCCGGATATGTCGAGGAAGGCCTCGTCAATGCCCACGTCCTGCATCACGGGGCTAATCTCGCGGAGGATGCCCTTAATGATCTTCGAGACCCTTGAGTACTCCCCGTAGTCCACCGGCAGGAACACCGCATGTGGGCAGAGTTTTACTGCAGTCCTCAGCGGCATTCCCGAATGCACGCCGAACTTTCTGGCCTCGTAGTTTGCGGTTGAGACCACGCCCCTTTTGGTGGGGTCGCCGCCCCCGCCAATGACCACCGGCGTGCCCTTTAACTCAGGATGCCTGAGTTCCTCGACCGAGGCAAAAAAAGCGTCCATGTCCATGTGAAGTATCCTGCGCATGATAGATATTTTACCTTTAATATGACCGTTGAGCCTAACTCCGGGCACCACATCCGTCACCCTGAATTTATTTCAGGGTCTGAGAGATGTCGACTCGACTCGATTCCATGTTCAGCATGACAGAAAGAATCATCTGGATTTCTTGGTTTGCACGGGGGGGCGTCGTTGCAACCGAGGGAAACGGCACCACTCGGAGGGATGATTGTTTATAGCGGTTATCCACTCCAGGAATTTTCGGTCAACGTCCCAAGCATCTTTATCGCCATGCGTTTGAGCTCTTCGTTCTTAAGCCTTCTGTAGACTGTTAACAGCATGACCTCGTCGAAACCGAGTGAGCCTCCGCCTTTAGCTACGCCGCCGCCCTTCTCGAAGAACACGTCTACCGGAACCTTCAGCGCATCCGCAATCTGCCTGATTCTGGCGATGGTAAGCTCGCTTGTGCCGTATTCATACTTCTGCACCTGCTGATACGAAACGCCTATTATTTCTGAAAGCTTCATCTGGGACATGCCGGAAAATTTTCTAAACTGCCTTATCAAGGCACCGATGTTGGCCGCCTGCTCATGTCTATAACCCTTGGTATCCATACACGACCTCTTCATAAATACCATTGACCTTAGTTACAAAAAAATATAAACTTACTACACGACTGAACCATACTTTTCGACTCTGTTGTCGTAATCTTTAATTATTACGACATATTTTACGTAATATGTCAAGCTAATTCGACATGCCTGTGGAAGGATATAACACAATTGGCCAGAGGCTTCGCTACTTCCGGGAAAAGGAAATCGGCGAATCCAGGGGGAAATTCATCCAGGGCCTCAATATCACGGCCCGGACTCTCGAAAGATACGAAAACGACGAGTCCGTTCCGGACGGGTCGTTTCTGACGAAATTAAACTCCAAATACCGCGAAACGATAAACCTCGACTGGCTCCTAACCGGCAGAGGCAGTTTATATCTTCAAAAAGACTTCGAATCGCAAACCGCACAGGAAGAGGAAGGCGAATACTACGACCTCATTCTCGAAAGGATGCACAAAAAACTGGACAGGATTTACAAGGAAAAGGACTTCTCGAAACTTGCCGCCATCCAGAGCCTTCTCAACCTAGCTGACCCTGAAAAAGACAGGGACGAATAATATCCGCAAGCTTTCAACCCACATGCCCCTAATATGCTGTCCCTAACGCTTCTGTACACTGCCATATTCCTGTCATTCCCGCGAAGGTCGAATCGACTCGATCCGAGCGGGAATCCGGAAGCATGGGTATAGATTCCTGCTTCCGCAGGAATGACAACTTATTTACGGGACAGCACTTTAGTATACTATCCATATGCAGTGGTACGAAGCCTCGGGGCTGAGAGCAAAGGCCTGAAATCGCTTTTCTACTCTGAGCTGTATTCAGGGGCGACACGTCCCGCAAAAAGCGGTATAATCATCTAATGGAAAAAACACTCAGCCTCGGATACTCGCCGTGCCCTAACGACACCTTTATATTCCATGCCCTTGTTAAGGGAAAAATCGATACCGCCGGGCTTGCCTTCAGCGAGACGCTTCTTGATGTGGAGACCCTGAACCAGATGGCCTTAGAGGGCGAGCTTGACGTATCGAAGGTCTCGTACCACGCCCTCGGGTTTCTGAGGGAGGAGTACTGCCTCCTGCGCTCCGGAGGCGCGCTGGGCAGGGGCTGCGGCCCGCTTATAGTTGCCAGAAAGCCGGTTGCCACGGAAGCTCTGAGGGGTAGCAATATCGCGATACCGGGCAGGCTCACGACCGCGTATCTGCTGATGCAGCTATACGACCCCGAGCTCAAGGACGTCGAGGTAATGACCTTCGATGCGATCATGGAGGCCGTGGCCTCCGGCAGCGTAGACGCCGGGCTTATCATTCACGAAGGGAGGTTTACGTACCCCCGCTATGGCCTGCACGCGATAGTAGACCTCGGCCAGTGGTGGGAGGAGGAGACCGGAAACCCCATACCCCTGGGTT
>DAOUWH010000105.1 GCA_030667205.1 Nitrospirota bacterium | reverse complement strand
TCGACCACCAGCACACAGAACTCCGGGCTCTTCGAGCACATCCTGCCGCTCTTTGAAAAAAAGACGGGCATCAAGGTGGGCGTGGTGGCTGTCGGCACCGGGGCGGCGCTTGAGATAGGCAGGAGGGGAGACGCCGACGTCGTGCTGGTGCACGCAAAGGACGACGAGCTCAGGATGCTCGGCGAGGGGCACTTCGTAAACCGCCGCGACGTCATGTATAACGACTTCGTCATAGTCGGCCCCCCGCAAGACCCGGCCCGCCTCAGGGGGCTCCGCTCTGCGGCGGATGCCTTTAAAAAGATAAGCGAATCGCAGAGCCCTTTTGTATCAAGAGGGGACAATTCAGGCACTCACAAAAAAGAGCTTGCGCTCTGGCGGGTGGCAGGCATAAGCCCCGAAGGCGCAGGGTGGCGCCTCGAGGTCGGACAGGGGATGGCCAAGGCCCTGAGAATAGCCAGCGAAAAACAGGCCTACACCCTTACGGACAGGGGCACGTGGCTTCCCCTTAAGGACGCCCTCGGGCTTGAGGTCCTCTTCGAAGGCGACCCGGCGCTATTTAACCAGTACGGCGTGATGGCCGCAAACCCCGAAAGGCACGCGCGAGTGAAATACAAAGAGGCGATGCTCTTTATCGAGTGGCTTGTCTCGGAAGAAGGCCAGGAGGCAATAGCCTCATTCAGGGACAAAAAAGGGGACCAACTCTTCATCCCGAACGCAAAATAGGGAAGATGGCTATCTTTAAACTCTTTATGGTATATCTTTAAGATGGATTTTCTGGCCGATGCCCTTAAGAGGGCGCTTTTGCTTCTGGTCTCCCCGGATTCCGAACTCATCGGCATAATATCGCTGTCGCTTGGGGTCTCCGGCTCTGCCGTAGCGCTGGCAACGCTCTTTGCCCTGCCCCTTGCCTCCGCGCTGGCCCTTAAGCGCTTCCCCCTGAGGGGCGTCGTGCTCAGCATAATGAACACCTTTATGGGGCTGCCGCCCGTCGTTGTGGGACTTACGGTCTATATAATCTTTTCCATGAACGGCCCCCTCGGGGTACTCGAACTCCTTTATACGCCCTATGTGATGGTTATCGCTCAGTTCCTCCTTGCGCTTCCAATAGTGACCGCCATTTCCCATTCAGCCATAGTGGGGGTAGACCCCGCCGTAAGCGACGCCGCAAGGACGCTCGGGGCCACGCCGTCTCAGAGGGCCTTTACGATTATCAAAGAAGCAAGGTATGGGATATTGTCGGCAGTGATGGCCGCCCTCGGTATGGTCATGGCAGAGGTCGGGGCGGTGCTCATCGTGGGGGGCAACATCCGGGGCTACACGCGGGTGATGACCACGACCATCGCCCTTGAGGCCGACAAGGGCGACTTCGAGCTGGCCATCGCCCTTGGGATAGTGCTCCTGGGAATCAGCCTCATAATAAACTCCGTGCTTTACCATCTTCAGCGAAAGGGGGAGAGGCCGTGAGCCTGACTGTGAGTGTAGAGGGGATCTGGAAGTCCTACGGCGGCCATGACGTGCTCAGGGGCGTCAACTACTCCTTTAACCCCGAGCGCATCTACGCCCTCATGGGCCCAAACGGCTCGGGCAAGACCACCCTGCTGAGGGTCCTGAGCCTCCTTGAGACGGCAGACAGGGGAGAGGTCATATACACCGACGGCACCACCGCGCCGCTTGAGCACAACATCGCCCTGAGAAGGAGAATCACCCTCCTGCTTTCCAGCACTGGGCTTTTTAACGCCTCTGTCATGAAAAACGCATCCTACGGGCTCAGCATAAGGGGAATAAGGGGGGATGAGGCCAGGGAGCGTGCGTTTGGGGCGCTCTCGCTTGTAGGCCTCGGCGAGATGGAGCGTCAGAACGCCCTAACACTTTCAAGCGGCGAGGCCCAGAGACTCGCCATGGCAAGGGCCATCGCCCACGAGCCCGAAGTGCTCTTTCTGGACGAGCCCACGGCCTCCGTGGATATTGAAAATACACAGGCAATTGAGGGGGTTATCCTCGGAATGAAGGGCACCCGCAGCATAATACTCTCCACGCACAACGAGGCCCAGGCAAGAAGGCTTGCGGACGTTGTGCTTTATCTCAGGGACGGCCTGATAATGGAGGGTTGAGAGTCTTCTAAAGCCTTGTTTTTAGGTTCTTTCCTGCCTCTAAATTGACGTTGACAATTGCCTCATTCTCTGTTATCTTGGAATCAAAGGCAATAAATAAAATTTATGTACATATAAATACATAAGTTTAGAAATCAATGTGCTATATGTATGTATAGTCCCTCTTTTGATACCGGAAATACCGGTATTTACATATAAAGAAATAGGGGGGCGTCCATTAAAGAAATAGGGGGGGCGTCCGTGCTAACCGCTTAAACCCATCAATAAGGGGAGGAACCTATGGATGTTTTAAGCGGATTTTCCTTTCAGTATTAAACACCTAACCCGTAAGTGGGGGAAAAGCTTATGGATGTTTCACGGAGGAGTTTTCTAAAACTATCTGTCGGGTCGGCTGTCCTGGGTTCCCTTACCGTTGACCTGCTCCCTGCAAAGAGCTATGCCCAGACACTGCCCATCAGGTACGCAAAAGAAACCATCACGATATGTCCTTACTGCGCTGTGGGGTGCGGCCTTATCGTCCACTCCCATAACGGTAAGGTCATCAACACCGAGGGCGACCCGGACCACCCGATAAACGAGGGCACGCTTTGCTCCAAAGGCGCCTCGCTCTACCAGCTCGCCAACAACCCGGTGCGAATCACTAAACCGCGCTACAGGGCGCCAGGCGCGAAGAAATGGGAGGAGGTCGAATGGGACTGGGCGCTGGACGAGATCGCCAAGCGCATCAAGGACACCCGGGATAAAACCTTTGTAACCAAGAACGCAAAAGGCCAGGTCGTAAACCGCTGTGACGGGATAGCCCACGTGGGAAGCGCGGCGCTGGACAACGAAGAGTGCTACATTCTTCAGAAGTGGCTTCGCTCGCTGGGCCTCGTATACATCGAACACCAGGCCCGAATATGACACTCCGCTACTGTTGCGGCTCTGGCAGAGTCGTTCGGTCGCGGTGCAATGACGAACCACTGGATTGACATCAGAAACGCCGATGTCATTCTGATAATGGGAAGCAATGCCGCTGAAAACCACCCCATCAGCTTCAAGTGGGTGATGAAAGCCAAGGAAAAGGGCGCAACGCTCATAAGCGTCGACCCGCGGTTTACAAGGACGTCTTCAAAGGCCGATATCTATGCCCCCTTACGGTCGGGTAGCGACATAGCCTTCCTGAACGGCATGGTGCGCTACATCATCAAAAACAAGCTCTACGACGATTTCTACATCAAGAACTACACCAACGCCCCGTTCCTCGTAAATAAGGACTTCAAAATGCCCGGAGACCTTGACGGCATATTTTCGGGCTACGACGAGAAGAACAGGAAGTACGACAAGAAGGCATGGGCTTTCCAGACCGACGCAGACGGGGTCGTAAAGAAGGACAAGACCCTGAGCGATCCCATGTGCGTGCTCCAGCTCCTTAAGAAGCATACCTCCCGCTACACGCCCGAGTTGGTGTCGAAGATTACCGGCACGCCTAAGGGCAAGCTCCTCGAGATTTACAAGACCTATGCCGCAAGCGGCCAGGTAGGCAAGGCCGCCACGATAATGTACGCCATGGGCTGGACCCAGCACACCGTAGGCACGCAGATAATCAGGAACATGGCCATGATACAGCTCCTGCTGGGCAACATGGGCGTAGCCGGCGGCGGCGTAAACGCCCTGAGGGGAGAGTCAAACGTGCAGGGCTCCACGGACCACTGCCTGCTCTTCCACATACTGCCGGGCTACCTCAAGACCCCGAGGGCATCCACCCAGACCCTCAAGGAGTACAACGACAAGTGGACCCCGAAGACCAAGGAGCCCATGAGCGCCAACTGGTGGGGCAACTATCCCAAGTACTCCGTGAGCCTCCTGAAGGCCCACTACGGGGCGGCCGCCACAAAGGACAACGATTTCGGCTTCAGCTGGCTCCCCAAGCTCGACGACGGGCAGAACGCCTCGTGGCTGATGCTATTCGACGAGATGTTCAGGGGCAAGTTCCAGGGCTTCTTCGCGTGGGGCCAGAACCCCGCCTGCTCGGGCTCAAACGCGGGCAAGACGCGCGAGGCCCTGGCAAAGCTTGACTGGATGGTCAACGTCAACCTCTTTGACAACGAGACGGGCTCGTTCTGGATGGGCCCGGGCGTAAACCCGGCGAACATCAAGACGGAGGTCTTCGAGCTTCCGTGCGCGGTCTCCATAGAGAAGGAGGGCAGCATCACCAACTCCGGAAGGTGGGCCCAGTGGAGGTACAAGGCCGTCGACCCGCCCGGCCAGGCGCTGCCGGACTCCGAGATAATCAACGAGCTGTTCTTCCGCGTCAAGAAGCTCTACGAAGCCGAGGGCGGCGCTTATCCCGCCCCCGTTACGAAGCTCGACTGGAACTACGGCAAGAAGGATTTAAACGGCAAGGTCCGCAAGGTTGACCCCCATGCCATTGCAAAGGAGATAAACGGCTACTTCCTCGAGGACACCGAACACAAGGGCAAGATCTACAAGAAGGGGACGCTCGTGCCGAGCTTCGGCTACCTCAAGGACGACGGCCGGACTTCCTCGGGCAACTGGCTCTACAGCGCGTCCTACACCGAAAAGGGCAACATGATGGCCAGGAGGTCGAAGAAAGACCCCACGGGCATCGGGCTCTTCTCGGAGTGGTCGTGGTGCTGGCCCGTAAACAGGAGGATAATCTACAACCGTGCCTCCGTGGACGAGAAGGGCAATCCAAGGAGCCCGAAGCGGCCCGTCATCTTCTGGAACGGCAAGAAGTGGGTGGGCGACGTGCCCGACGGCGGATGGCCTCCTCTTGAGAACAAGGAGAAGACCAGGCTCGCCTTCATTATGAAGCCTCACGGCGTGGCGCACATCTTCGGCCCGGGCCGTGCGGACGGGCCTTTCCCCGAACACTACGAGCCCCTGGAGTGCCCGATACAGGAAAACCCCATGTCGAAGAAGCACAGGATAAACCCCGCCACGAAGCTCTTCTTCAAGGGCGAGGCGGGCGACCTGGCGGCTGACAAGTTCTACTCCTGCGACACCCGATTCCCGTATGTCGCCACCACGTACCGCGTGACAGAGCACTGGCAGACAGGGGTGCTCACCCGGCACGAGCCCTGGCAGCTTGAGATGCAACCGCAGAACTTCGTCGAGATGAGCTTAGAGCTCGCAAAGGAAAAGGGCATCAAGGGCGGCGACGTGGTCAAGGTCTCCTCGGCAAGGGGCGCCGTGAAGGCGATAGCCATTGTCACAAACAGGTTCAAGCCCTTCAGGATAATGGACACCACGGTCCACCAGGTAGGGCTGCCGTGGTGCTTCGGCTGGCAGTACCCCGAGGACGGAAGCGGCTTCGACAGCTCGAACCTGCTCACACCGACAATCGGCGACGCCAATACGATGATACCCGAAACAAAGGCCTTTATGGTCAACATAGAGAAGGCATAAGGAGGTGATGATATGGCTACCCAGAAAGAAAAAATGAGCGGCGTCGCCGTTGGACGCAAAAGAAAAGGCCTCCTGATCACGCCTTCTCTGTGTATTGCCTGCAGAGGCTGCCAGACGGCCTGCAAGCAGTGGAACAGGCTGCCCGGCGACAGAACCCGAAACAGCGGCACCTACGAAAATCCGCCCGACCTTACCCCCAACCTCTACAACCAGATACATTTCATCGAGAAGCCCAAGGACATCGGCATCGAGTGGCTGTTCGTAAGGCGCGCCTGCATGCACTGCGGCGAGGCCGGGTGCATGGACATCTGTCCCGCGCCGGGGGCCATCTTCAGGACCAAAGAAGGTGCGGTGGCCTTTGACAAGAAAAAATGCATCGCATGCAAGCTCTGCGTTGCCGCCTGTCCTTACAACGTGCCGAGGTTTGACGAAAACGGCAAGATCTCGAAATGCCACCTCTGCGCCGACAGGCTCTCAAACGGACTTTCACCCGCATGCGCAAAGGTCTGCACCACGGGGGCCATAAAGTTCGGAAGCCGCGCGGGGCTCATCGGCCTTGCAAGGGCGGACGGATTTAACGTCTACGGCGAGAACGACCTTGAAGGGCTGGGCGTGATGTTCGCCATCAGGGAAGACCGCATGACATACGGCCTTCCGGCCCCGTCCTACGATTCAACCATCGCCCTTTGGGACAACCTCATCAAGCCGTTCACGCTACTGAGTCTGGGCGCGGTCGCGACCGGCGCCCTGCTTCACTACC
>DAOUWH010000023.1 GCA_030667205.1 Nitrospirota bacterium | reverse complement strand
TCCTCTGGTAAACTGCCTTGAAACTGGTTGGCTAATGTAGTTGCAGGTGTATGTAACTGTAAGTCCCATTTCCTCCATTCTGAACCTTTCGGATACTCCTGCGCCATAACAGTTCTCCGGACACTATAATACAATTACTATTAAGTAACCGTTTGAAACTTTAATATACATACGGACTATGAATAAGTCAATAATTCTAAACCATTTTTACCCCTGAATCCCGATTAAGAGCGCCATAGGCACCTTGCCCTAATGCGCCGTATTATATATAATATTACTCTATGCGAAAACCGATAATCGCCGCCAACTGGAAGTTGCACAAGACCGTGGCCGAGACCGGGGCGTTTTTAAACGCCTTCCTGCCGGAGGTAACCGGCATTGACGACGTGGAGATAGTCATCGCCCCGCCCTATACCGCGCTTCTCAGTGCCACAGGCAAGCTCAGCGGCACGAACGTCACGCTGGCGGCCCAGAACGTCTTCTACGAAGAACGCGGTGCCTACACCGGCGAGATATCGCCGGCAATGATAAAAGACCTGGGCTGTGCCTACGCCATAATCGGCCATTCCGAGCGGAGGCAGTACTTCGGCGAGACCGACGAGACCGTCAACAAGCGCATAAAGGCCGCGCTGGGGCACGGCCTTAAGGTGATATTCTGCATCGGCGAGACCCTCGAGCAGAGGGAGGCCGGCAGAACCAACAAGGTCCTTAAAGGCCAGCTCGACGGAGGCCTTACGGATATCCCCATAGACGACATAGTAGTGGCCTACGAGCCCGTGTGGGCCATAGGCACCGGGGTGACGGCAACCACCGGGCAGGCGCAGGAGGCGCATGCGTTCATCCGGGGCGTGCTTCAAAAAAAATACGGGGACAAGGCCCAGGGGGTGAGGATTCTCTACGGCGGAAGCGTGAAGCCCGACAACGTGGACGACATCATGGCCTGCCCCGACGTGGACGGCGCCCTGGTGGGCGGGGCGAGCCTCGAGCCCGACAGTTTCGCAAAACTCGTAAAATTCAGGAGGTCTCAGAAATAAATGGTAACGGCACTTTGGGTAATGCACATCATGGTATGTTTTCTTTTGATATTCATCGTCCTGATACAGGGCGGCAAGGGCGCAGAGCTTGGCGCGGCATTCGGCGGCGGCTCCAGCCAGACCGTCTTTGGCGGGCGGGGGGCGGCCACGTTCCTTAACAAGGCAACCACGATGGTCGCCGTGGTGTTCATGCTCACATCGCTCCTGCTGGCCATAGCCTCGGTAAGGAGCGGCTCGGTCATCAAGCAGACGCTCCCGGCAAAGTCGGTCCCGCAGGCGCCGCAGCCGGGCCAGATGCCTCCTCCGGGATTTCCGGCCCAGCCCGACATACCACAGCAGCAGCCGATATTTCCTCAACCGCCACCGGCAGAGTAGCCGTGCTTCCGCTGGAGTATCGGCCATACGGCAGGGGCGCGCTCTTATTCATCGCCCTGTGCGTCTGCCTCGCCCTGGCGGGCTGTAGCAGGGAGCCCGAGATAAAATCCCCCAACACCATCACCGTGGGCTCGCTTGCCGACGCCAAAAGGCTCCTTCCGCTCCTGGCCACCGACACCGCCTCGTCGAGCGTCAGCGGCCTTATCTTCAACGGCCTCGTAAAGTACGACCGTGACATCATCCTCACCGGAGAGCTCGCCAAAAGCTGGGAGATAAAAAACAACGGCCTCGAGATAGTTTTCCATCTAAGAGAGGGCGTGAAGTGGCACGACGGCGTGGAGTTCACGGCCGATGACGTGCTGTTTACATATGAGACGGTCACCAACCCGGACGTGCCCACCCCCTACGCAAGCGAATACGGCCCCGTCGAGTCCGTCGAGGCCGTGGACAGATACACCGTGCGTGTGACCTATAAAGAATCCTTCGCCCCGGCGCTCGAGTCGTGGGGCATGGGCATCCTTCCGAAGCACATCCTTGAGGGCAACGACATCACGCAGGAGCAATACACCCGAAACCCCGTTGGCACCGGCCCGTATAAATTCAAAGAGTGGGTGACGGGGCAGAAGATTGTGCTTGAGGCCTTCGACGATTATTTCGAGGGCAGGCCGAATATCGACAGGTACGTGACGCGGGTCATCTCCGACCCGACCACGATGTTTTTAGAGCTGAAGTTCGGGGGGCTGGACTACATGGGCCTGACGCCCCCGCAGTTCAAGCTCCAGGCCGACACGGAACTCTTCAAACGCCACTTTCAGAAGTTCCGCTACCCGGCGTTCGCCTACACCTACATGGGCTATAACCTCGTGGACCCTAAGTTTCAGGACAAGAGGGTGCGCAGGGCGCTTACCCACGCCCTTAACAAGCGCGACATAATCAAAGGCGTGCTGATGGGCTTTGGCACGCCCTGTACAGGGCCCTTCCCTCCGGAGTCCTGGGCCTTCAACCCCGATGCCAGGGACCCGGAATACGACCCGGAGATGGCTAAAAGACTTCTCAATGAGGCGGGGTGGACGCCCGGCCCCGGCGGCATACTTCATAAGGACGGCAAGCCTTTCAGGTTCGACCTTATCACCAACCAGGGCAACAACACGCGGATAAAGACCGCGCAGATAATAAAGGAGCACTTAAAAGCCGTGGGCATCGAGATGAACATCAAGGTGCTAGAGTGGCAGGCCATGCTCCATGAGTTCGTGGACAAGAAGCGCTTCGAGGCCGTGCTCATGGGGTGGGCGCTGGGCAGAGACCCCGACGCCTACATCATCTGGCACTCCTCGCAGACCAAGGAGGGGGCGTTCAACTTCATCTCGTATGAAAACGAGGAGGTCGACAGGCTCCTTATCGAGGGCAGGCGGACGTTCGACATGGAAAAAAGGCGGGAGATATACCACAGGGTGCACGAGATACTGGCCGAGGAGCAGCCCTATACGTTCCTGTACGTGCCCGACGCCCTTCCGGTGCTGCATAAAAGGTTCAAAGGGGTGGAGAAGGCGCCGCTTGGCATATGGTATGACTTCATCAAGTGGCGTGTGCCCGAGGACAGGGCCCAGTGGTACCAGTAGCACCCTTTACAAAACAGGGCCGAAAACATACAATTTAATGTAGTTTTATTTCGTGTTTGAGTTCGAAAGGAGGGTAAATGGCACATCCAAAGGTCCTTGGCTTTGTCCTTGCGGGCGGAAAGGGCGAAAGGCTGTTTCCCCTCACCGCGATGCGCTCCAAGCCGGCCGTGCCCTTCGGGGTCCGGTACCGCGTGGTGGACTTCGCCCTGAGCAACTTCATAAATTAGCACATATACTCCATATATCTGCTGATACAGTACAAGAGCCAGTCCCTTATCGAGCATATCAGGCGCAACTGGGTGCTCTCTCCCGTGGTGCGGGACCACTTCATAGCGCTCGTGCCGCCGCAGATGCGCATGGGGCCGGAGTGGTTCCAGGGCACCGCCGACGCGATATTCCAGAACATAAACCTCATCAAGCAGCAGCAGCCGGAGCTGACCATAATCTTCGGCGCCGACCACATATACAGGATGGACATCCGGCAGATGATAGATTTTCACATAGCAAAAGGCGCCGAGGTCACCGTGGCCGCCCGCCCGGTGCCCCTTAAGGAGGCCTCGGATTTCGGAATCATAGTCACCAACGGCGAGGGCAGGATCACGGGTTTTCAGGAGAAGCCCCAAAAGCCCACGCCGATGCCCGGAGCGTCCGACAGGGCATACGTCTCGATGGGCAACTACATCTTTAACACCGACGTGCTCCTTAAGGCCCTGGGCAAGGCGCAGAGGACAAGAGAGCACGACTTCGGCATGCACGTCATCCCCGGCCTCGTTAAGGCCGGAAAGGTCTTTGCCTACGACTTCTCCTCAAACATCATCCCCGGCATACAGGCCTACGAGGAGGTCGGCTACTGGCGGGACGTGGGCACCATATCGGCGTTCTACGACGCCCATATGGACATGCTCGGGCTGGCCCCCGCTTTCGAGATAAACAACTCCCAGTGGCCCATGCACGGCGGCGGCCAGCGGAGCGTCGGCGTAAAGATAATCAGGGGCGACATCCGCAACAGCCTCATATCCGAGGGCACCATTATAAACGGCGCGAAGATCCGCAACTCCATTATCCGCAGCGGGGTCCGCATAGAAAAGGGCGCAAGCATCGAGGACTGCATAATCATGGACAATGTGGTGATCAAGGCAAACTGCAAGCTCAAGCGTGTAATCGTGGACAAGCTCAACACGGTCGAGGTGGGAGAGCAGATAGGGTTCGACCCCGAGGCGGACCGCTTCCGCTGCCACATTGACCCCTCCGGAATCGCAGTGCTTCCAAGAGAGGGACGTAAACCGCGGGGAAGCAGGTAGTTGGACCCTCAGGCCGGGGAAACTCTGGACAGGCTCGCTGTCCTCTCAGGCATAGACTCTCACTACTACGACAACTGGGGCGAAAAGCACCTCACCACGGAGGAGACGAAACGGGCCATCCTCGCCTCGATGGGTATCACGGCAAGCGATGCCGCTCTTACGCGCGAGCTTAACAAAAAATGGCTCAGCCTGATAGAGCCCGTAATGGTGGTCTCCATAGACAGCCAGCCCGCGAGCATCCCGGTGCACTTCCCGCTTGATGAGGGCCGTGAAAAAGACGTCACCGTTGCCCTGAGCGTCGAGGACGAGGCAGGAAGAAAAGACCTTGTGGAGATAGAGGGTGTCAGCGCCGTTGATTCCACCGTTATAGACGGCACACGCTACGTAAGGGTGGAACTCCCTAACCGCACCGACAGGGGCATAGGCTACTACAGCCTGAGCGTGCTATGCCGGACCCCCTCCGCGGAGCTTTCGAACCATATGCGCCTGATAGTGGCCCCTGAGCGCTGCTACGAACCGCCTGGACGTACCTGGGGCGTCTATGCAAACCTCTATGCCCTTCGCTCGGAGCGAAATTGGGGCATCGGCGACCTTACGGACCTCGGCGGGATGCTCAGGTGGGTCGCCCAGGACCTCGGCGGAGGTTTTATAGGCACAAACCCCCTCCACGCCATCCCCAACAAGATGCCCTTTGGCATAAGCCCCTACTCCTCCACAAGCAGGCTTTATAGCAACCTCATATACCTCGACATGAAAAAGGTAAGCGGCTCGCCGGAGTACAGAAAGTTAATCAGCTCACCGGAGTTCACAGGCGCGATAGAGGCCCTCAGGGACACCGAGCTTATAGACTACGAAAAAGCCGCCTCCTTAAAAATGCGCGCCCTCCGGGCCGCGTTTGAGGACTTCTACGAACACCACCTGACAACAGGCACCTCCCGCGCCAAGGACCTCAAACGCTACGTCGGGGAAGAGGGCCGCTCGCTTGAGACATTCGCCCTTTTTTCTGCCATCGATGAATATCTTAAGGAGAAAAATCCCAATCTCTACCGCTGGCAGGACTGGCCCCCCGAGTACCACGACCCCGAAGGCCCGGCCGTAGCCGAATTTACGAAGAAGCACGAAAAGCGGGTCCTTTTTTACCAGTACATACAATGGCTCATAGACCGGCAGCTAAGGGATGTCTCCGACGAGGCAAAGGCCCTGGGCATGAGCGTGGGGCTCTATCAGGACCTTGCCGTGGGCTCCTCCGGCGGGGGCTCCGACGCGTGGAGCTACCCAGAGGTCTTCGCCTTCGGCATAGAGGCCGGAGCGCCTCCGGACGCATTTAACCTCAACGGGCAGTGCTGGGGCTTTCCTCCCCTGATACCGGAGAAACTCAGGGAATCGGGCTACGAGCTTTTCATCCAGACTATAAGAAACAACCTCAACTACGCCGGCGCGCTCAGGATAGACCACGCCCTGGGGCTCTTCAGGCTCTTCTGGATACCCGAGGGCATGAGCCCCGCCAAGGGCACTTATGTCAGATATCCCTTTGAGGACCTCCTGAGGATAATCGCGCTTGAGAGCGTCAGAAACCGGGCGGTGATAATCGGCGAGGACCTGGGCACCACCGGAGAGGAAGCAAGAGAGGCCCTGTCCAGCTTTGGCATGCTCTCGTACAGGCTTTTCTACTTCGAAAGGGACTGGAGCACAGGCACGTTCCTCCCCCCGGCGGCATACCCCGAGATGGCCCTTACGGCAGTGAGCACGCACGACCTGCCCACGCTTCCGGGCTACTGGGCAGGCCGCGACATAGAGGTAAAAAAGCGGCTCGGCCTGTACCCCGACGAGGCCGCCGTTGAAAATGACATCAGCGCAAGAGACAGGGACAGGCGCCTGATGCTCGATGCCCTCGCCCACTGCCTGCCCGAGGGGTTTCAAACCCCCGAGAAGATGACACCGGAACTTAGCCTATGCGTGCACACGCACCTGGGCCGCACTCCGTGTAAACTTGTTGCGGTAAGCCTCGACGACGTCATCGAAGTCTCTGACCAGCAAAACATGCCCGGCACCATCGACGCCCACCCTAATTGGCGGCAGAAATGCCCCGTCCTCCTCGGCGACCTCCTCAAGAACGAGCAGGCACGAGCCTTCGCCCGCATGTTCAGGGAGGAAGGAAGGGGATAGCCCCTGATATTTGCCACGCAGGATAGTGGTCGAGACCTCTAAAGGGAACTCAGTTGCCGCCGCCTTTTATTCTATCCGTAATCGCCGAGAACTCGTCCTCAAAAAGCGATGGGAAGTGCTCGGACCTGCCCGAGATGTGGAGCTTTCCTCCATCGAAAATTCCCATAATGTCGCGCCTGTAGAATACGAACCTGATTATGAGGGCAATGACGATCAGCGCAAAACCCGTATATACGATGCCCAGGCCGTGCTCCTTGACGGCCAGAAACCTCAACCAGTATATGATGTCCGTAAAATACAGCCTCATGCCGTCAAACTCCATGGGCTCGTTCATCGCTATCGTCTTTGTGGTAAGCAGTTTGCCGTCTTTGAAGACAGCCACGTAAAAAGCCGGGTTTACTATCTCCTTCTGCTGCGAGCGCAGGGTCATCGGGGCCTTGCTCAATTCCTGTATCACGTCCACGTCCTCACGTTTGAACCCCTCCCGGTAGTCCGTGTAGAAGAACGTCCTAAAATCATACCCGGACATACTGAAGGCGCCCTCGCCGCCCTTGAGGACCTTTAGCTTAAAATACGAGGCGTCCACCTCGTTGCCCTCTTCATCCTTGATAACGAACCTCGGCGCCACATCCAGGTCCTTTATGACGAACGACAGCCATCCCTTCTTGTAAGGCCTGTTGATGCCTATGACCTTCCTGCCCTCTTCGGTACCGAGCACCACCTTTAAATCCACCGGCACCACTCCCTTGTAGTAAGAAGGCTCTATGGACTCTATCCTGACAGAAGCCCTCGGGATGCCGCCTATTTTGGGCCTGGCAACCCTGTCGTATTCCCCGATAAAAGTCTCACCCTCCGCAACGTGGGCCTCGGCCCTGAACTTGGTATAAAAGCTGGTCACGCCGCCCACAAGCAGCAGCAGGAAGCTCAGGTGAAAAAACAGCGTGGCAAGCGGCGAGAGCCTGTTCCTGATTGCCCTGAACGCGCCGCCCTCGGAGAATATTTTATACCCCCTGCCCTTAAGGGCGGCCTCGACGTCCCCCAGGCTACCGCCTTCTATTGTCTCATAATTCATGCCGGCCTTCACGGCGTCGACACCGGCCGGCACCTCCCTCCCTGCGCATCGCCTCCAGATGGACGGTATCCGTTTGGACATAACCATTATCAGGTTAAGGAAAAACACCACCCACAGGGCAAGCGTAATGGGGGCGATATAGATATCGGTCAGGCCCAGAAACTCCAGAAAAGACACGAGGCCCGGTTTCTCTGCCTGCCACCTGAGGTAGAGGTCCTTGCCAAGAAGGTCCTTCTGAGGGACCATAACGCCGAGGAGGAAAACCACGGCAAGGCATATTATCAACGCTATAGTGAGCTTTAAAGACCTGAAAAGCCTGATTACGGGATTCCGGTTCAATCAGGATCCTCTCCGAGTTTCCCGGCCAGGGCTTTTAACCTTCGTTCATTAAGGTCGGGGAAGTAATCGCTCTGTGCGGTAAGGCAGAGCCTGCCGTCTTTGAGCTCGCCTCTTATCTGCCTTCTGTGGAAAATAAGGCTCCACAGTATCCCGATTATCCCGATTACAATCCCCGCGGTCAGAGGGGCCGTGCCCTTTTGCTTTTTGACGATAAAAGCCCCCCACAGCCTTATATCCTCTATCCCGAACACCATGGCGTCCACGTCGATTCTATCGCCGGGCTTCATCAATTCATCCTTTACAATGGCGCCTTCCTTTTTTATCTGGACTCTGAAGACAGGGTTTTTCAGCTCCAGCGAGCGCGTCGCATTCCCGAACTTCCCCTCGTAGTAATCCGGATAAAACCTGAAATGCGCCACATACGGGGTAGAGGGGAACTCATAATAATCCTGTTTTCCGTAAAGCACCCTCAGGCTTACATATGCGTCCTCGTGAGTCACGCCGCCGGGCTCCCCGAGAAAGATGCGGGGCGAGACTCCGGCCTCCTTAATGCGCACCCAGGAATCGCCCGCCCTTACATGCCTGCCCCCGCCGAGGTGCTTTCTCACCTCGCCCTCGGGCGTAAGGACGGAGAGCTGCGCCAGAAGCCCGGAGGCGTCCCACCTGCCTCCGGAAGTATCTATCGTGGTCACGACAAAACCAAGGCTGGGCGGGCTGCCAGTAAGCGGCGGCCTGAACCCCCTGTATTGCATTGGATGGCCCTGAAACTCCTGCCCCTCGGTCAATATAACCCCACCGCCCGTCCTTGTGTAAAAGACGGAAAGGCCGCCAACAACAACAAGCAGGACAGCCACATAAAAAAACACTATCCCCATTGGGCCGAACCTGAACCTTTCGCCCATAAACATATTGCCCTCCGATACAAACCTGTATCCCCGCAGGCTCTTTCCAATTTTATTGAAAACCTCTTCCGTGTTTCCTGTGACCGGGACCTCAACATACGGCGAGTCCTGGGCCGCAACGGGCGAGGGCTCACCGGCACGGCATCTCTTCACTACGCCCGGCACCCTGAATATCACGAGCGCGGCGAGGTTTATTAAGAATGCCGCAAGAAGCGCCACCGCAAGCGGCGAGGTGTATATCCCCTCAAAACCCACGGCCTCTACAAGGGGGGCAAGCTCGGGCTGGGCGCTTCTCCATACGAGGTATCCCTGGGGGTTCAGTACTCTCTGCGGTATCGCCTGGCCCAGGACAAAAACAACGGCCAGGCATATTATCAGCGCAACCGTAAGCCTCGGAGACCTTAAAAATCTTATTGCCGGGTTCGCTGTCACTTCCCGCCCGGTGCCCTCCGGAATATAACGATTATCAGGCCCACCACGGCCAGGGCAGCGCCGATATATAGGAAGGCGTCTCCGGGAAAGTACTTCACCCTCACCACGGCCCACCTGTACGCCTCGGGGAAAGAGACGTAAAACTCATCGAACTCCACCTTCTCCGAAAGCGCCAGGTCCTTCTCGGCGAGATGGAGCTTGCCCCTCAGGACCTTAAGGCGCAGGGGCTTTTCCTCGTCCCCCGTAAGGCTCAGATAAAAACGGTGCGGCAGGGGAGTCATAAGGAAATACTCCTCCGAGCCCACGGGGTAGAGCTTCAGCTTCACGAACGCGGAAGACAGCACCTTGCCTGACCTGTCGGTTATCTCCGCCCTCGGCGCGGCCTCGACGCTCACGACCCCGAGCTTCAGCCCGGGGGAAAGACTCCTGTACTGTCCGGGGGCAAGCACAAAAGGCCCTTTCTCCCCGGCAAAGGAAACCTTCAGATCGGCCTCTTCGCCGAGCCTTAACGGGTCTCCACTTATCCGTTCAATCCCGATCCCGCCCTTGTACGGTTTTACTCCGAAGGGGCCTTTCTCAACATGTTCGAAGCGGGAAAACGCCTCGCCCTCGCCGGGGCCCGCCGTGCCCTCGAACCTGTAGGCATAGTTCAGCAGCAGGCCGCATAGGGCAGAAATTATACCGGCCGTAAGCAGGAAAGTCCGTCTCCTTTTATATGCCTCGACGAGAAGGCCCAGAAGCCTGTTCGCTAAAAGGGCGCCAAGGAAGACCTTTGCGGGGACGAGGTCCATCACGGCCCAGGGCCCGAGCTTCAACACCGCCGCCGCAAGGGCGCTCCAGGCGGCGCCCGCAAGGGCGGCCGCGGCGAAAAACTCGTAGGATATCAGAAAAACAATGGCCTTAATAAAGGAACTCATCTTTTTTCTCGACCTTCACATCGGCGGGGAAGTAGTCCACAACGGTCCACCCCCTGTCCAGCTTCACAAGGCGATACCTGAACCCCTTGCCCATCCCCTTCAGGGGCCGGGCGGGCTCTCTCGTCGCGGCCTTCTGGAAGAGGTAGTTCCATTCCTCGAACACCGTGACCTCGGCCTCCACGGGAGACGGCCTTTTTATCTCCATGAAAATCAGGTCCGCCATGTCGAAGACCAGTATGAAGCCCTGTTCTCTGAGGAAGCCGATGTTCCTGAAGACTTCGTGTCTTAGCTGCGTGCTCGCCGGGAACTCGTTGAGCCTTGCCGGCACTCCGTCGCTTGCGTAGAGGTCGGTAAATATCTTGTTGTAAAGGACTACCGCCTCCTTTATCGCGCCGTCTTCCTTCTCGGGATGGAACTTCCATTCATAGCTGGCCAGAAAAGAATCGCGCTCGAAAGCGGCGCACATGCCCAGGTAAACGAGGGAAAGCACAACCAGTGTAAGGGAGAACCTCTTTATCATATCTCCTGCCACGCCTCGAAAACGTGCAGGCTCGTCTCGACAAAAAAGTTGATGCCGAAATAAGTGATTAATATGCCCGGGAGGGCGAATATCACTATCCACGCAAACCGCCTGCCCTTCCATCCCATGGTGACCCTCAGGTGTATCCCCAGACCGTATATCACCCACGTCACGAGCGACCACGTCTCCACGGGGTCCCACCCCCAGTAACTCCCCCAGAGGTCCCTGGCCCATATCGCGCCCGAGGTTATCATCACGGCGTCCGTTATAAAGCCGAACACAACGTACCTGAACATAAGGTCGTCGAGCCTCGGGAGGCCGGGGAACTTTTCATAAAATTCCCTATCCGGATCTTTCGCCTTGAGGAGGTAAAGCACCCCCGTACCCGCCGCCAGGGTAAAAGCTCCGAAGGCAAGCCATGCGAAAAACACATGGACGTAAAGCCAGAACGACTTCACCGAGACCCCCATGGGCACAAGCTCCGGGCTGCTCATCACCCCGTAGCCCAGCAACACGAGCGCGAAAGGCAGGGTCGCCACACCTACGGCCCTGAGGCCCTTGTGCCTTATAACGGCGTAAAGCGTAAAGAGCACCACGACCCACGAGCCCCCGAGCCCGTTTTCATATCCCCCGGCAACCGGCAGGTTCCCCACCGCCGCGTAGCGGGCGAGTATCGCCGCCGTATGCACGAGGAACGCCGCGCCGATAAAATAGCTTATGCGGCCCAGCACCCTGTCGTTTTTGAAGATAAAGGAGTAGATGTAAAGTGCGGAGGTCAGCCCGTAAAGGCCAATGGAAATCCAGAAAAATACCGTATCAAGCGGTGACATTTTCTATTTTCCCACAAACTCAAACATACAGTCAAACAAAACTATAACAATTTCCCCTTTTTCCCGGAAGGGATAACATCGTGGAGCCTGTTACCGCAAG
>DAOUWH010000221.1 GCA_030667205.1 Nitrospirota bacterium | reverse complement strand
TTGCCGTTGAGGAGATGAACCGTCTTCTCATAAGCTTTGTCTTTTACAGGCCGGAGGAGGTGCCCGACAGGCACGGAAAGGTGATCGTGCCGTGGAAGCAGTGTATCAAGTGCCACTGGGAGACCGAAGAAGAATATCCCGAGGCCACACATATCAACCAGTCGAGGCTTCACGCAAAGCACTATTTCATGGAGCAGATAGAATGCTCCAAGTGCCACGGCTACCGCACGCACGAGTTCGTCCCCGAGGAGCGCTTCTGTGTCAGGTGCCACCAGGGCAAGCTGGTGCACGGCCTGGGCATGGAGGAGCTTGCCTGTCTGAACTGCCATACCGACAGGACGTCCGACCTGAGGCCCAGCAGGGACAAGTGCCTCTTCTGCCACGGCGACGAGTCGGTGAGACAGATGCTTGCCGAGGACGGCACCCTCGACGTGACCCACTACCAGCCGCCGGAGGAGACCGTAAAGCAGGCCATTAAGGTTAAAATCCCGAAGGATGCGCCCATGCAGTTTCAGTGCTACCTCTGCCACAAGCCGCACGAAGCGGTCAGGCCGGACTGGGGCAACTGCATCAACTGCCACAGGAACATCATAGAGGTCGGCAAGCACGGCCTCCACGTCCAGATGATGGGTTTGAAGTGCAACCAGTGCCACAAGCCCCACGGCTGGGCCGTTACGGAGGCAAACGCTAAACAGTTATGCGGTGAATGCCATCCAGGGGGCAAGTCGCCCAAACAATTCCTGGGGGGCTGATAAATACGCGGCAGAAGGGGGGCGGGTCTTACCGCCCCCTTTTTTTCGTGTTTGGCGGTGCATTTACATAAAGCGATAAAAATATAATTGTCAGAGCCCCAAACATCCAGTATAATTCAGGTATAAAATAATGAAGAGCCACGTCTACCGCCCCCTTTTTGTCGTCATCGCGCTGGTCGTAGTGATACTGGTCGCGAGGGCACTGGTCGTGCCCGATGATTTCGGCACCCACGAGGCCGGTTATATGTACGGCTGGCACAGGAAGTCCAACGAGGACGAGTGGAAGCAGTTCAAGGTCAAGTACATAGGCCGCGACTACTGCAAACCCTGCCATTTTAACAACTACGAACTGATTTCCAGAACGCCGCATGGAAGTATCCAGTGCGAAAGCTGCCACGGGCCGGCCATAGAGCACCCCACGGAGCCGCAGAGACTCGAGATCAACAGGTCGCGCGAGCAATGCCTGCGCTGCCATGCGAAGCTCCCCTACGCGGCATCCGGCAGGGCGTGGATAAGGGGCGTAAACGACGACGAGCATTTCCCGGAGTCTATGTGCATAGCATGCCATAACCCGCACAAACCGGGGTTTGGATAGGAGCAATGGCTTGATCGACAGAAGGAACTTTCTGAAATATGGCCTTGCATCGATAGCAGGGATGGGGCTTTCGGCCTCAGGGGCGGGCAGGCTCATGGCCTCTGCGGGCAGGAGCGAGAAGCTCAGGTGGACCTTCCTTGTGGATACGAACAAGTGCGTGGGCTGCGGGATGTGCGTGAGGGCGTGCAAGCTCGAAAACGAGGTGCCGTACGACGCCAACGTAACGAGGACGTGGGTCGAAAGATACATACTCAAAAAGGACGGCACCGTCGTTGACGACTCGCCCAAGGGCGCAAGGGACGGGTTTATAGACAACGTCGTGAGGACCGACCCGCACCGTCCCGAGGGCATTGTGGTGCCGGAGAGCGAGATAGCCAAGGCCTTTTTCGTGCCCAAGCTCTGCAACCAGTGCGACAAACCCCCCTGCGTGCAGGTCTGCCCCGTGGGGGCCACATACAAGACCCCGGACGGTGTGGTGCTCATAGACAGGACATGGTGCATCGGGTGCGGCTACTGCATCATGGCATGTCCTTACGGCGTGAGGTTTTTCCACCCGAAATACCAGGTGACCGAAAAATGCAACTGGTGCTATCACAGGATAACCAGGGGTATGAACCCGGCCTGTGTCGACGCCTGCCCCTTCGGCGCAAGGAGCATAGGCAATATCCTCGACCTCGACGACCCGGTCACCAGGATCATAAAAAGCGAGAGGGTTAACGTGCTCAAGGAAGAATACGGAACAAGCCCCATGGCCTATTACCTGGGCCTGGACAGCGTGGTAAGGTAAATGGAAATACACGGCGAACTCTGGACCTTAAAAGAGCTTTTCGTATATCCCAACGAGTACATCGTCTGGAGCATCCAGATAGTGATGTACCCGTACATGACGGGGCTCGTGGCCGGGGCCTTTGTGCTCTCGTCGCTTTATCATCTTTTCGGCAGGACGGAGCTTAAGAAGATCGCCACGTTCTCGCTAATATTTTCTTTTGCGCTCCTCCCTGTGGCCATGATGCCGCTTATGCTGCATCTGCAGCAGCCTTTCCGCGGGGCTAGCATATTTTTCACGCCGCACTTTACCTCGGCCATTGCGGCCTTCGGCATCGTGTTTAGCACATACGCCGCGATAGTGGCCTCCGAGATATGGTTTGTGAACAGGAGGTTTTTCATCGAGGAGGCCCGGAGGCTTAAGGATGCAAGCGGCCTTAATAAACTCAAGGGCACTATTTACAGCGCCCTGTGCCTTGGCTCGTATGACCTGAGCAACGAGGCCATCGAGACCGACCACAAGGCGACAAGGGTGCTCGCCGGCGTGGGCGTACCGGTGGCGGCGTTCCTGCACGGCTACGCCGGGTTCATCTTCGGCTCGGTAAAGGCCAACGCCCTGTGGATGACGCCCCTTATGCCCGTCATATTCATAATGTCCGCGATAGTCTCGGGCATCGCCCTGTGCATGCTCACTTATATCGCGGTGCTGGAGATAAACCTTTTAAGGGCGAAGAAGGCGCACGAGTCTCCCGTAAAGGTCGAGGACATCAGGGCGCAGCAGCTCTATACCGTGCAGATGACCAAGAAGTACCTTGTCGTATTCATGATCGCCGCAATAAGCCTTGAGCTTC
>DAOUWH010000172.1 GCA_030667205.1 Nitrospirota bacterium | reverse complement strand
TGTCTTTTCGGTCAGCATCTTCCGACCACCCTTATCTCGGGCTCAAGCACCGCTCCGGAGGTAGTCCTAACCTTTGAAACCACTTTGAGCATTAGGCTCATGTAATCCGTTGCCGTTCCGCCTCCGGTGTTTATGAAAAAGTTCGCATGGAGGGCGCTTACCTCTATGCCGCCCACCCTCATGCCCTTGCAGCCGGCCTCATCTATGAGCTTTCCCGCAAATCCGCCTTCGGGATTTTTGTATACGCAGCCCGCGGAGCGCTCGCCGAGGGGCTGCCGGGACTTCTTCTCATCTATGAACTCCTGCATCCTCTTTGAGACGGCCTCGGGGTCGTCCTTCGCGAGTGAAAACTCCGCGCCAAGGATTATCTCTCCTTGCGGGATTCCCGCGTATCTGTAGTCAAAGTTAATTTCATCCTTCGGAAGTTTCCTGATATTGCCGTCTTTATTCATTAGCGAAACGTTTACGATCACGTCCTTTATCTCGCAGTCGAACGCCCCGGCATTTCCCGCCACCGCGCCGCCCACCTGCCCGGGTATTCCGGCAAGGCCTTCCGTGCCGGTGAGGCCCTTTTCGGCGGCATGCCTTAAAAGCCTCATCAGCGGAAACCCAGCATCCACATAGAGGGACGCCGAATCAGAATCCTCGCTTAAAGTTCTTACCTCATTGAACGCGGCCATCGAGACCGCCGCGCCCTCGATGCCCATGTCGCTTACGAGGATGTTGGTGCCGCCCCCTATCGGGAATACCGGCATGCCGGTTTCCTTCGCAGCCTTCAGGACAGAGGACAGCGAAGCAACGCTACGGGGCGTTATGAACACGTCGGCCGGCCCGCCTATTGCGAGATAGGTGTGGTCTTTCATCTGCTCATCGAACCTGACGTCGGCATCGAGCGTGCTTAAAAATTCCTTAAAACCCTTATCGACCATTCCCGCGGTCATTTCCTCGCCTTGAGCTTTTCGATTAAAAGTTCTCCGACCTTCCAGACGTCGCCCGCCCCAAGGGTGAGCACCATGTCCTCTGCCTTGAGCTTTCCGTTAAGCGCCCCAACGGCCTCGTCGGCGTTCTTCGCATGAACGACATTTCGTTTTTTCAGCTTCTGGATAAGGGCCTCTGTCTTAACGCCCCTTATCGGCTTCTCGCCAGCGGGGTAGATGTCCATCATCACGAGCATGTCGGCATCCCCGAAGGATGCCGCAAACTCATCCATAAGAAGCTTTGTCCTCGAATACCTATGCGGTTGAAACACTACGGCAAGCCTTCCGCCCTTCATCGAGCCTTTTATTGCCCCCAGGGTCGCCTTGATCTCGGTGGGATGGTGGCCGTAGTCGTCGTAGACGCTGATGCCCCTTGCCTTGCCCTTTAGCTCGACCCTGCGCTGGATGCCCTCGAACCCCCTTAACGCAGCCTTTATCTTCTTCATGTCCACCTGAAGCTCAAGGGCCACGGCGGCGCTGGCCAGGGCGTTCAGCACACTGTGCTCGCCGGGAGAGGGAATGCTCAGACGGCCCAAGCTCTTTGAGTTTCTCAGAACCTCGAAGTCCATGGACATGAAATTTTTCTTCAGGTTCACCGCCCTAAGCTCCGCATCTTCCGAGAAGCCGTATGTTATGACCCGCTTTTTCACCGAGGGCAGAAGCTCCCTGACGTTTTTGTCGTCGATGCAGGCAACGGTCATGCCGTAAAACGGCACGCTGTTCATAAACGACAGAAATGCATCCTTGAGTGACTCCATAGTGTTAAAAAAGTCCATGTGCTCCCGGTCTATGTTCGTGACCACGCCCACCGTGGGGCTGAGCTTAAGGAACGAGCCGTCGGACTCGTCGGCCTCGGCTACAATGAAATCGCCCCTTCCGAGCCTTGCGTTGGTGCCCAGGGCCTTGAGCTTTCCCCCTATAACCACCGTGGGGTCGAGCCCCGCATGGGCCAGCACCGTGGATATGAGAGACGTGGCTGTGGTCTTTCCGTGCGAGCCCGCGACGAGCACTGCGTACTTGAGCCTGCTGAGCTCTGCAAGCATCTCGGCCCTCGATATCACCGGGACCCCGCACCGCTCGGCCTCGCGCACCTCTGGATTACTCTTTTTCACGGCAGAGGATATGACGACCACATGCGCGCCGGCTATGTTTTCGGGGCTGTGGCCCTTGAAGACCTTGACGCCCATGACTTTTAATCTTTCCACGGTCTCGGATTCGCTGAGGTCCGAGCCCCTGACGTCATAGCCCAGGTTATACAGGACCTCCGCGATGCCGCTCATGCCGATGCCGCCTATGCCGACCATGTGTATTGCCCTGTAGCGCTCAAACACCTCTCCCCCTCGTCCTTACGAGACTCATGGCTATATCCACGACCTTTCGGACAGCGTCGGGCCTGCCGAGGGCTCTGGACTGTTTGGCCATCTCCGCCCGGGTTTCCTCGGACGCGCATAATTCCTTTAAATGCCATGAAAGCTTCTCGCCCGTTATTTCCTGCTCGGCAAACACCATGGCGGCCCCTGTCTCCTGGAGTTTCCTTGCGTTGAAGTCCTGGTGCCCCGCAACGTAGGGATAGGGGATTATGAGCGCCGGCTTCCCGATCGCCGTAAGCTCCGCGAGCGTGGTCGCCCCGGCCCGCGAGACCACCAGGTCAGCCGCCGCGTACGCCTCCGGCATCTGGTAGATGAAAGGGGCGACCATTGCCCTGAATTGCAGCTTTCTGTATGCCCGCCTCACGTTTTCGTAGTCGCGCTCCCCGGTCTGGTGCAGGAACTGCACCTTGTCCTTCATGTCAAGCATATGGTTAAGGGCGCTTATCACAATATTGTTAATTGCCTGTGCGCCCGCGCTTCCGCCGAGCACAAGCACCGTGGTCATTTCCGCATCGATGCCGAAAAGCTTCGCAGCAGCGTCCTTTGTGCCCTTTGCGATTCCCGGCCTTATCGGGTTTCCGGTCAGGAATGTCTTTGCCCTCGGGAAAAAGGACATGCTCTCGTGGTATGTGACGGCCACGGCATCGGCGACTTTAGAAAGCAGCCTGTTGGCAAGGCCTGGGACGAGGTTCTGCTCGAGTATTAATATCGGCACGGACAGCAGCCGGGCCGCCGCAACCGGGGCCACGGAGACATAGCCGCCGGTGCCCACGACCACGTCCGGCCCCGCCGCCTTGAGTATTGCCTTCGCGGCAAACACCGAACCCGGCAGCCTTAAAAGCACAAGGAGCTTTTTAAGTAGTGATTTGCCCCTGAAACCTTCGGCCTTTATGAACTTGATGGGGTATCCCTCTTTCGGGATTACCCGTGCCTCAAGCCCTTCTTCCACCCCTATGAACATCACTTCCGCGTCCTTCTCCCTTGCCATCATCTCATCGGCAACTGCGATGCCGGGGAACAAATGCCCCCCCGAACCTCCGCCTGTAACCACCATTCTCACCGTATGGCTCCATAAACAGACCTCTTGGCCCTCTTCATCCTCATCCGCTCCTCGATAAGCGCCTGAGCCGCGGAATACCCTGCGGTATTTTTCTGGGGACTGAGCCTCGATATGTTCAGCAGTATCCCTATCGCCGCCATGTTCACAAGAAGCGCCGAGCCCCCGTAGCTTAAGAACGGAAGCGGAAGCCCCTTGGTCGGCAGCAGCCCCACCACTACCATGAAATTCACCAGCGCCTGGAACGCAAGCATCATCGAGAGGCCTATACATAAGTGATAGCGGAAACCCTCGCCCATCCTGTTTGCGATAACGACCCCCCTGAGAAATATGACCGCAAAAAGCGCCACCACAAAGGCGGCCGCTATGAAGCCGAGCTCCTCGCCGATAATCGAGAAAATGAAGTCCGTATGCACCTCTGGCAGGAAATCAAGCTTCTGCCTGCTCTGGCCGAGCCCGACTCCCGTCAGTCCCCCGCTTCCCAAAGCAATGAAAGATTGCACGAGCTGGAACCCGCTGTCGTGCGAGTACTTCCAGGGGTCCAGAAACGCCATGATACGCTTGAGCCTGTAGGGCTCCATAAGGAGTTTTACGAGCACGGGCACGCAGAGCACCAGGAGCGAGGCCAGGTACCTTAGAGGCACCCCCGAGATAAAGAGCATCCCTACCGTAAGGGCCCCCATGCTTATTGCCGCGCCGAAGTCAGGCTGCTTCAGGAATATCGCCTGAAAGACCGCCATCACGGCTACCGGAAGCGCAAAGTAAAGGAAGTGTTTCTTGTTGACCTCCTTA
>DAOUWH010000084.1 GCA_030667205.1 Nitrospirota bacterium | reverse complement strand
TCGACCCTGTGTATCACGAGTTCCTTCCTCAGAAGCGGCATGAGGTCGTAGGCCAGGACGAACTCCTCCACGCTCACGAAATCGCGTCCTTCCTCCTTGACGTCCAGCTTCTTTACGACTATGCCCTTGAAAAGCGAGACGTCTATACGCTCGATGGAGACCTCCCTGCCGGTGAACTCCTCGGCGCGGGGGATTATTAAAGCCTTGAGCTGGTCGCTCTTCAGGTAGGTCTTAACAAGGACGCTCAGGGCTACGATTACAATGACTACGAGTGCGAAAAACACCCCGGCGGCTATCAGGAGCTTCTTTTTCATACACAGGATTTTAGCATAGCAGGTCGATGTAGTAAATTCTTATTTTTAGCCCTAAGATGGTGCGCCGTCCCTTTGCCCTGCGGGATGTTGATATTTCGGGTAAAATACAAATTATGAGAATCGCCTACAGGGTGGCCCGGCCAGAAGACGTGGGCCAGTGGGAGGGAGACTTCGTCCAGATAAGCGTCTACAGCCACTGGGAGGACAGCCTTGAGAAGATGAAAGAAAGCGTCCGCCTCCTGAGGGAAAGGGGCATCCGGTACGTGATGCACCCGGTGGGGTATACCCTCCTCGGCGGGGATGTAGATGCCCTGAGGGCGATGGCCGGGTTGTCCGACCTCGCCCTCATACTCCATGACGAAAGGGCCCCCGACGGCGGGAGGCTCAGTGGCGAGCACGAGGCCCGCTTCCTCGAGGTGCTCGAGGAGCTTTCAGGTATTGCGCCCGTCTCTTTTGAAAACGCTATTGACACGGCCGACGCCCTGTGGTTCTGGGAGCGCTATGCCCGGAGCGTGACCCTCGATATCGGGCATGTGGAGTCCGCGGGGCTTGACTCCGTGGAGTTCGTAAGGGAACTGCCCGATGAGATCGTAGAGAAGATAGAATATGTCCACATGCACCACAATAACGGCCTGAGGGGCGGCCTTACGGACCACTGGCCCTTGAGGCCCGAATGCAGGGAGCTCGCGGCTCTTGGTGCGCTCCTGGGGAGAAGGACCGGCTTCGACGTCATCCTAGAGATAAACGAGACCGGGGAGATTAACGACAGCGTCGAACTCCTCCGGGCCTTCTGGCGGAAGCAGAAAGGAGAATAACCGGCAATGGAACTTCTTGAGGGGATTTATACAAGGAGAAGCATAAGGCAGTTTACGGAGGAGACTGTGGAAAGGGAGCGCCTCCTGGAGATCATAAAGGCCGGCACCTGGGCCCCCTCGGGCCTGAACAACCAGCCCTGGCGCTTTGTCGCCGTAACGGACGAGGGGGTTCGCCTTAAACTCGCCGGGCTTACGAAGTACCGCAATGTTATCGAGTCCGCGCCCGCTGCGATTGCGGTGTTTGCGGACAGGGAGGCGATGTACCACGAGGTAAAGGACCATCAGGCGATGTGGGCGTGCCTTCAGAACATGCTCCTTGCGGCCCATGCCCTGGGGCTCGGGGCGGTCTGGCTCGGGGAGATACTCAATAGTGCCGACAGGGTACGCTCTTTGCTTGAGATGCCCGAGTCGCTTGAACTTATGGCCGTGGTCGCCGTGGGCCATCCGGCCCGCCGGGGCCAGACCTCGCAGCGCAAGGGGCTTGAAGAGGTCCTCCTTAAAGAGATTTAGAGGACAGGGCCCTAAGTGCTTGGCTCTTCTTTCTCTTCTTTGTCAATCTTTGCCATGCATTCCGGGCATATGCCGTGGGTGAAGTCCGCCTCGGAGTGTTCTGCAATGTAGGTCTCCAGCAGGTTCCAGTAGCCCTTGTCGTCGCGCACCTTTTTGCACCAGGCGCAGATGGGCAGCAGGCCCTTAAGGGTTTTGATATTCGAGAAGGCATCCTGGAGTTCGGCGTTGGCTGCCCTGAGCTCTGCGGTGCGCTCTTCGACTAATTCCTCAAGGTGGTGGCGGTGTTTTTCGATCTCATTTTCCGTGTGCTTGCGCTCGGTTATGTCCCTGACGATGTGTATGAGGCCTATCATGTTTTTGTTCTCGTCAAGGCGGGGGATGGCCCTTATCTCTATGAACATCTTCAGATGGGGCTCGAATATCTCAAAGGCGGCAGGCTCGCCGGTCTTCAGGCACTGGCAGCTCGGACATCCTTCGGGGGGGCATCCCGTGCCGTGATAGTACGTAAAGCACTTTACCATCTGGACATTCAGGGCGGGCAGCCCGAGGGTCTTTTCGGCCGCCTTGTTGGCGCATATTATGTTGAAATCAGCGTCATGGATGGTGACCATGTCGGTCATGCTGTTGAAGATGTTCTCCCAATCCGCTGCTGACGGAGGCTGGGCGCAGAAACTGTTTGCACCCTGAGTGCCGGAGCGCAGGGCTCTCAGCTCTTCGATAAGTTCCTCTTTTGTCTTGTCCTCGTCCCTCATGCCTCGTCCGGAACCAGACTAAAATGCCGGACTCCCCGAAGGTTTTCCTTCGGCAGCCCGGCAGTCTTTCTAAAAGACCCAGTGCTTTCCGCCCCCGCCTCGCGGCGGGTTTGGCCTTTCGGGAAAGCCGTTATCAGATATCCCCTTGCTTTAATCTTTAAACTAAAGGTAGGGGATTGTCAACTAAGGATGGGTCTGCTGAATAGGATTTATTTCCGTAAGTGCCTTGATATTGTGGTAAAATTGTCTTGACCGTGCAAATTATCGGGAAGATAAGGGAGTTTTTCTCCAGCGAGCTCTGGGGCATGGACCTCGGGGAGCTCTCGAGGAAAAAGGTGTTTGCCGTAAAGACCCTGAGACTCTTTTATGTGGCGGTACGCGACATTTCCGAAGGCCAGCTCAACCTCAGGGCCATGAGCCTGGTGTACACCTCGCTCCTTTCGCTCGTGCCGCTTCTGGCCGTGAGCTTCTCCGTGCTCAAGGCCTTTGGCGTGCACAACCAGATGGAGCCCCTCCTCCTTAACGTGCTTGCCCCCCTCGGGCCCAAAGGCGCCGAGATTACCGACAAGGTCATCGGTTTTGTCGAGAACATGAAGGTTGGGGTGCTGGGCTCGATAGGGCTTGCGCTTCTCATTTATACGGTCATAGAGCTTTTAAGGAAGATAGAGTCGGCGATAAACTCCATCTGGAAGATAAAGCGGCCCCGGAGCTTCGCGCGCCGTTTCAGCGACTATATGAGCGTCATCCTCATCGGGCCGGTGCTGATATTCTCGGCAATAGGCCTTACAGCCACGGTGATGAACACCGCGGTGGTACGGAGCATCCTGGAGATAGAGCCCTTCGGCACGGCCTTCTATCTTGCGGGCAAGCTGATGCCCTACGTGCTTGTGTGCGCGGCTTTTACTGCCATCTACGTCTTCGTCCCGAGCATAAAGGTCAGGTTCCGCTCGGCCCTTGTGGGCGGCGTGTTTGCCGGCGTTATGTGGGAGAGCCTGGGCTGGGCGTTCGCCTCGTTCATCGTCACTTCCACGAAGTACACCGCCGTGTATTCGGGCTTTGCGATACTCATACTTTTCATGATATGGCTCTACATAAACTGGCTGATACTCCTTATCGGGGCCAAGGTCTCCTTCTACCACCAGTATCCCCAGTTCCTGCAGGTGAAGAAGGAGATGCTTTTGCTTAGCAACAGGCTCAGGGAGAGGCTCGCCTTCATCATAATGTTCCTCATCGGCTCGAACTTCCACTGGGGCAGGCCCCCCTGGACGCTGAACTCGCTTATTGAACGCCTGGGCCTTCCGATAGAGCCCGTGCAAGAGGTGCTCGGTGAGCTTGAGAGGAAGTCCCTGCTTCTTGAGTCGGGAGCCGAGCCCCCTGGGTACCTGCCGGCAAGGGACATCGACGTCATAAAGCTCAGCGACGTGCTCCATGCCGTAAGGACCACTGATGAGGAGAGCTATGAACTTGAGGAGAGGTTCCTCTCGATGCCCGAGGTCGACGGTATCATGAGCGGCATCGACGATGCCGTGGGCTCGGCCCTCGGCGACATGACTTTAAAGGCCCTTGTAGAGAAAGGCGAGCCGTAGGGGTCCCTACATCCTGTCCGGGGCACTGAGGCCCAGTATGCGAAGCCCCTCCTTGATAACAAGCCTTACGGCCCGGCAAAGCGCCAGCCTCGCGGCAGTGAGCCCGGGCTCATCCGTCACGACCCTGTGGGTGTTGTAGTAGGGGTGAAACATACCCGCAAGCTCCTGGAGGTAGAAGGTTATCCGGTGGGGCTCGCGGCCCTTGACCGCGGCCTCGAAGGCCATGGGATATGCAAGTAGCTTTTTAATAAGCCTTATCTCTTCTTTCTCCTCAAGCTCGCCAAGGTCGGCCCCCTCCAGAGCATCTGTAGAGACGCCCTGTTCCGTGGCATGCGCAAAGATGCTGTTTATGCGCGCGTTGGCGTACTGGACATAGTAGACGGGGTTTTCGGCGGAGGCCGCCTTGGCCGCCTCGAGGTCGAATGTAAGGTGGCTGTCGGGTCGCCGTGTGAGGAATATGAACTTCGTGGTGTCCGCTCCGACCTCTTCTATGACCTCCCTGAGGGTGACGAACTCGCCGGCCCTCTTGGACATCTGCACCGGCTCCCCTCCCCTCAGGAGCGAGACCATCTGCACGAGAAGGACCTTTAGCTTGTCCCTTTCGTAGCCCAGCGCTTCTATTACGCCCTCGAGCCTCGGGATGTAGCCGTGGTGGTCGGCGCCCCAGATGTTTATCAGCTCGTCGAAGCCCCCTTCTATCTTCTTTGCGTGGTATGCGATGTCGGAGGCGAAGTAGGTGTGGTGTCCGTCGCTCTTGACTATCACTCGGTCCTTGTCCTCCCCGAACTCCATTGCCCTGAACCAGATGGCCCCGCCGGACTCGTATATGAGGCCCTTGGCGTCGAGGCTCTCAATGGCCTGTTTTACCCCGCCGCTTTCGTAAAGCTCGCGCTCGGACTGCCAGGTATCGAAGGTTATTCCGAAGGAGGCGAGGTCCTCTTTTGTCTCATCGAGCATCATCCGGAGGGAAAAATCAACGAAGAAATCCTGCGCCTCGTCGAACGTGGAGTCCTTGTATTTATCGCCTGCTGAATCCATTATCGCGCGGGCTATGTCGGCGACGTAGTCGCCCCTGTAGCCCTCTTTCGGGAATTCATGAGGCAGGCCCCGAAGCTCCCTGTAGCGCGCAAAGACCGACTCCCCGAGGAGCCGCACCTGGAGGCCCGCGTCGTTTACATAGTACGCCCTTTCGACCTCGAACCCTGCGGCCTCAAGCAGGTTTGAAAGCGCGCCGCCCACTGCCGCGCCCCTTCCGTGCCCGAGGTGAAGCGGGCCGGTAGGGTTTGCGCTTACGAACTCTATCTGGATTTTTCTGCCCTGGCCGAGGTCGCGTCTGAGAAAGGTGGTTCCCTCTTTCAGTAGGCGCTTCAACTCCGAGTGTAAAAAGTCTTTTTTGAAGGTGAAGTTTATGAAGCCCGGGCCTGCCACCTCTACCCGCTCGAAGATGCCCTCGCCCGAGACGCCCCCGGCGATATCCTCGGCGATGTCGCGGGGCGGTCTCTTGAGCGTGTGCGCAAGGGCCATCGCCACGGGGGTCGAGAGGTCTCCCATGGACTCCTCTTTCGGGACCTCTATCTCGATATGCGGCGGCTCCTTGACGCCGATGCGCTCCACAGCTTCTTTTAAAAGTTTTTCGAGGGTTTGTTTCATCAGGGTTTAAGTTTAAATGCCGTGTTTCCGAATGTCAAATAAGGCCGTCTCCCGGCAGTATCCGGGCTCCCGGCAGCAACTGAGCGTAGCATTGACATATCGATATATACTCGTGTACATTCGTATAACTATGCCAGAGGTACTACTTACAGGAAAGACCGCCGCAAAGGAGATAAAGTCCAAGCTCGGCATTCTGAATGCGCTGACCACATTCGTGGTCTTTACCCTGCTGGCCGTCATAATCAGGTCGCTGTATGAGCCGGTAGCCGAGTACATGGACTTCCTGCCGGACCTATCGGTGGCGGTTATCATACTGATAGTCGCTATACTCACGCTAATCAGCGTATCATTTTCAAGGGTGTTTTCAAAGCAGGTGGTCACGAGCATCGAGAGCTACAGCCGAAACCTCGACAGCGTGCTGAACATCACCAAGGAGATAAGGGAAGAGATCTACGGCGACGTGCTGCTCGAGAAGATAATGGACCACTCACTGTCGATTACGGACTCCGAGGCCGGCTCGATACTGCTTCTGGAGGGGGACGATCTGGTGTTCAGGATTGTCAGGGGCAGCAAGGCCTCCGAACTCATGGGCAGGACGGTCTCCACGGACAGGGGCGTCGGAGGCTGGGTCCTGAAGAACCAGGCCCCGGTCTTCATCCACGACGTTTCAGAGGACAAGCGCTTTGATTCTTATATCGACGAAACGACAGGGTTCAGGACGAAATCCGTCCTGGCAGTCCCCATGAAGACAAAAGGCAGGACGGTAGGCGTAATAGAGCTCCTGAACAAGATGAGCGGCAAGTACATAGGAAGGGATATAGAGATGGTAAGCTACCTGGCCGACCAGGCCGCTATCTCCATCGAAAGGGCGAAGTTCTATGACGACCAGCGGAACTACGAGATACACCTTACCAACATAATGATAGATTCCATAGACCGTTTCGTACCCGAGAAGCGGGGGCACTCACAGCGGGTCGCGCGCTACGCAGGCATAATCGCAAAGGCCATCAAGATGTCGGAGGAGAGGGCAAGGAGGCTTTATTTTGCCTGCCTTATGCACGACATAGGTTTTATAAGGTTGCCCCATAATAACCATACAGACAAGGCTATGTTCAGCAAGCACCCCGCGATAGGCCACGATATGCTAAGCCCCGTTAATTTCTACAAGGACATCGCCCCGTTTATTCTTCACCACCACGAAAGATACGACGGCAATGGCTACCCCAAGGGGCTTCAGGGCGACAAGATACCCCT
>DAOUWH010000110.1 GCA_030667205.1 Nitrospirota bacterium | reverse complement strand
GATGCCGCGATGATGGGCGCCCACGTGGCGACCATGCCCTACGCAGTAATCGCCCAGCTTGCCATGCACCCGCTGACTGACATCGGCCTTGCGAAGTTCCTTAAAGACTGGGAAAAGGTGCCCAAGAAAAAGAAGTAGCCCGCCCGGGGACTGGGCCTTAAGAGTCGGAGCTATGGAAAAGGTACTGAAACTTCAGGCAGAGGGAATCATGTGCACCGGCTGTGTCGAGGACATGCAGACGGTCCTTAGAGACACCGAGGGGATTAACGACGCCACGGTCAGTTTCTCAGACGGCATTATAAACATAAATTACGACCCTGAGATAATCGATACCCGCGAGGTCTTCATCAGGGTAAAAAATCTGGGCTTTACGACAAAAATACTCGAAGGGGGCGAATAGGCCTCAGGCTAACTTCATGTAGCTCTCCCAGCACTCAAGCAGCTCTTTCGTCGCCCTGAGGTCTCCGCCGCAGTAACGCGCTATGTCGAGGCTCTTTCCCGCCTTGAAAAGGTCCGTGACCTCGTAGCCCTTCACCCCGCCCTTGGGGCTTTCTATGCCCAGCGCCCTGCACCACATGTCCAGGCTGAATCGCCTGCGTACCGAGCCGAAGAAGTTAAGCCTGTCCATGAGGTCTATGTGCTCGTCGCTGCTGTAGCGGTTCGGCATCAGCTCTTTTGTAGGCTTTATCCTGTGCACCGCAGAGCGCACGAGAAGGAACGGGCAGTCAAACCCCCTCCCGTTGAAGGTCACCACCTGGGAGTAGTTCTTTACGGTGTCCCAGAACTTTCGTAAAATTCCTTCCTCGGTGCCGACCTCGAACTTCATGCCGTCTTCCTCAAAAGGAAGGTGGGGTTCGGCCCCCGGGACCTGCTGGAAATAAACCGCCCCCTTATCGGTATCGGGGTTCAGGAGGCCGATGACGATTATCTCTGCGGTGTGGGGATAAAAAGCAAGGGTCTCTTCGACCTGCCGGACCTCTTCCTCGGTCTCCGCCCCCCTGAGCATGTAGTCCTTCACGGCCTGCTCCAGGGAGTCCAGCCCCTTGCCTGCGGTCTCTATATCAAGGACTACCCGGGACATCCTCTGCCGGCTCGTCGGCAAGCTCTTTGAAGATGGTCCAGGTCTTCAGGAGGTCTATTGCCCTCTGAAGCTGTGCATCCTCCTCCTCGCTTACGGGTTTTATAACCGCGGTAGCGCCCTCTTCTTTCTTGTCGGGCTTGGCCTTCTGATCGTTTTTGAGGTGCCCTTCGAGGTCCTCTTCCCTTACTATGGGATGTTCTGTCAGGCCCTCGCCGGGGGTGAGCTTAACGGTTATGTCGGGAGTGATGCCCGTTGACTGTATGGAGGTGCCTTTGGGCGTATAGTACCTGGCCGTGGTGAGCCTGAGGCCCGAGCCGTCAGAAAGCGGCACAACGCTCTGCACGGAGCCCTTGCCGAAGGTCTTTACGCCGAGCACAACGGCCCTCTTCCAGTCCTTCAGCGCCCCGGCAACTATCTCGGAGGCACTTGCGCTTCCCTGGTTGACGAGCACCACCATGGGCATCTCCAGCACCGTGCCGCGTCCGCTTGTGCGGTACTCGGTCCTCTCGCCATTGCGGCCCTTGATATAGACTACGATCTTGCCAGGAGGCAGGAACCTGTCGGTGACATCGACGGAGCTGTTAAGGAGTCCTCCGGGGTTGTTCCTGAGGTCCAGTATGAGCGCCGTGATCTCTTCCTTGGCGAGTTTTTTAAGGGCTTTTTCGAGGTCATGGGCAGTCCTCTGCTGGAACTGGACGACTTTGACGTAGCCGATATCGTCCTCGAGCACCTTTGACTTTACGCTCTTTATCTTGATGATGTCCCTGACTATGGTGTAGTCCTTCAGCCCCTTAAGGCCCACCCTGGAGATGGAGATCGTAATCTCCGTGCCCTTGGGGCCTCGCATCTTCGAGACCGCCTCGTGGATGGTCATGTCCTTGGTGGACTCGTCCTCTATTTTCATGATCTTGTCGCCCGCCTTAAGCCCCGCCTTCCAGGCCGGGGTGTCCTCTATCGGGGAGATTATCGTCAGCACGCCGTCCCTGATGGATATCTGTATGCCGAGGCCGCCGAACTCGCCCTTTGTGTCCACCTGCATCTCCTTGTAGTCCTCGGCCGTAAGGAACCCCGAATGGGGGTCGAGCGAGGCCATAATCCCCCTTATGGCGCTGTATATGAGGTCCTTTGTGCTCGTCTCCTCGACATAGCTGCGCTCCACGACGGAGAGGACTTCGGTGAAGACCTTGAGCTTCTCGTACCTGTCCTCTCCGGCGCTGACCAAGGGGACTGCGAACCTGCCGGCGAATCCGACCGTCGCCGCCATCGCGACCACGAGCACCAAAGCCCAAAACCTTTTATTTGTAAGCATTTTTTTAATCATCCGTTCACTTCCTCTTTAACCACTGTGCGGGATTTAAGGGCTTGCCCTTATATCGTATCTCGAAATAAAGGGATGGCCTGTCTATAACGCTTGAGTCACCGACACTCCCGATATTTGCCCTATTATTTATTATATCGCCTTCCTCTAAAAAAATCTCTGAGAGGTTTGCATAAAGGCTGTGGTATCCTCCGCCGTGGTTCAATATTATGAGCTGTCCATAGCCCTTGAACCAGTCGGCATAGACGACCTTGCCACTGTGGACGGCCTTCGCGTAAGTGCCTTCCGGGGCGGCTATGTATATTCCGTTGCGGAAGACCGGGGTGTCGTAGGTCGGGTCCTTCTGCGCGCCGTACGGGATGGCCACATTGCCCATTACAGGCCACGGAAGCTGCCCCTTGAGCTTCCAGAACCCTTTTGAGGCAACCCGCTTCTGGCTCTCGGCCTGCTTTATCATCTTCTGGAGTTCTTTGGAGGCATCGTTAAGCTCCCTGAGCATATTTTCGTAGGAGGCGCGTTTCCGCTTTACCGAGGCCAGTATCTGTTGCTTTTCCTCTTTGTCCATGGCAAGATTTCTCTCGGATTTACGGACATTCTTCTCCTCGGAGGCAAGCTTTTCGTGCAGGTCTTCGAGTTTCGCCTCCTTTGAGTTCAGTTCGGTCAGGGTACTCCTGTAGTCCTCTATCAGGCCGCTTTCGTAGCGGGCGATTGCCTTGAGGTAGTGCCATCTCTTCATCAGGTCCGTGGCGTCCTCGGACGTAACGAGCATGAGCATGGTGTCGCCATACCTGCCGTATCGGTGCATAGCGCGGAGCTTTCTCGATATCCACTGCCTGCGGCGTTCGAGCTTTTTCCTGAGCGCGGATATCTCGGAGGAGACCTCCTTTATATTCTCCTCTGTCTTCTTGAGCTTAGCCCGGTAACGATTGATCTCCTGCCTTGTGACATGGAGTTTTTTGTTCGTCTCGTCCAGGTCCACGAAGGTCGAGGCCTCGACCTCAAGGGTACGCCTGAGTTTTTCCTGATTCTTTTTTATCTCGCTCTGGATCGATCTGTATTCTTTCTTCTTGCCCTTCAAGTCCTCTGCACAAGCGGGGGTTAGAGCCAGCGAGACGGCCAGTGCCGCAACCAGCACTACAATGACCAGGCGGAATAACTTTTCAGGTCTGTACGAGGACATGGGGTTTAAAACTTTATCCGGCCAATCGCGATTAACGAGCCCGCAACGCCCAGGCAGAGGCCGGTAAGAGGCATCCAGTATAAAAGCTCCGGCGGCATGCTAAAGGCGCCCATAAGAGGCACTGATGCCGCCAGCTTCCGGTAACCCGCATATACAAACGCGGCAATCGCCAGAGAACTCAGGACACCGCCCCCGAGGCCTATGAGTCCGCCTTCTATCAGGAACGGGGCCCTGATGAACCACCTCGTGGCCCCCAGAAGCGTTAGCGTTTCTATCTCCTCTTTCTTCCTGTAAAAAAGAATTTTAACCGTGCTGTAGCAGACGAATATCAATGCCGCCGAAAGGGCGCTTATCAGGAACCCTCCGGCAAATTCGGAGCCCTTCCTTACCGACTCTATGACCCTGAGGAGCTTTTTGCCGTACTCCACCTCGGAGACCCCGACGAGGCCCTCGATCTTCCGGGCCAGGGCTTCTACCGAGGAGTCGGTCACGGAATCCCGCCTTAGCCCCACGGCTATGGACGCCGGCAGGGGGTTTTCTTCGAGCCCTTCCATGACGTAGTCCGAATCCAGCAAGGTCGCCTTGAGATCCTTAAGCGCATCTTCCTTTGAGGTGTAGGTGAGGGTCTTGACGCCGGGATTTTTTCTTATGGCCCTGTTGATCTCCTGCACCTCGGAGGCCGAGAGGCCGTCCTTGAGAAAGACCGTGATGGAAAACCGCTCCGGGAGTTTCTTGGTGACAATCTTGACATTGTACACGCCCAGCACGGCCAGGGCTATAAGGAAAAGCCCTACGGCGATGCTCAAAGCGGAAAGGAGATTAATCCACCGCTCCCTCCACATCTCCGAGACCGCTACTTTTAAGTGATAGCCCCCCATCACTGGAACATCTCCTCGGTAAGACTCCCCCCGTCGAGCCTGAAGATAAAGTTGCCCGTGCTCTTGAGGAGTTCCCTGTTGTGAGTCGCGACCAGTATGGTCGTGCCCCTTGCGTTAATCTCCCTGAAAACGCGCATGACGCCTGCGGCGGTGTCCGGGTCGAGGTTCCCCGTGGGCTCGTCGGCCAGCAGTACCGAGGGCTCGCCCACTATGGCCCGCGCTATCACCACCCGCTGCTGTTCGCCTCCGGAGAGGGCCGCGGGGTAGGAGTCGGCCTTGTGCCTCAGGCCAACGAGCTTCAGCGTCTCGTGCACGACGGGCTTTACGTCGTCCTCGTGCATCCACCTTATCCTGAGCGTAAGGGCGACGTTGTCGAAAACAGTCCTCGGCAGCAGTTTGAAATCCTGAAAGACTATCCCTATCTTTCTCCTTACCCAGGGGACCTGGGACTCCTTTACCATTTCCGTTTCCATGCCGTCAAGGAATATGGTGCCGGAGTCCGGCCTTTCGGCCAGGTATATGAGCTTGAGAAGGGTGCTCTTGCCCGCGCCGCTGGGCCCGGTAAGAAAGGACATCTCCCCTTTCCCAATCGAGAAAGATATGTTCCTGATGGCGGGGTTGTGCCCGTAGGTCTTGGAGACGCCATCGAAGCTTATCATTATGTTGTCCATCGGTGAGCTCTCCCGCCCTGGCCGGGCTACCCGGCTGGGGCTCCCTCGGGACCCTCAGCCTTGACGTGCATGCCTGACACCAGCTCCTTTATCATGGTGATATGCTGCTTTTTCATCATCCCGCCCACTTTTACCTGCCAGCCGTCCTTGTCCAGCATCTCGGAGTAATTGAAGGACTTTCTGGAAAGTATCACGCCTTTGAAATACAATAGAGTGGTGACCGTGGCGCTGGACTCCCCGGTGTCTTCGGACTGGACGTGATAGGTCTTACCTTTGTAGGGGACGTTTGTATTGAAGCCAGTAAGCATCAGAGAATATTATATACATTAAGGCTTAAAAAATGGAAGTTGCGAGCCGGCGCCTGTCCAGAGGGACCATGCGCTAAAAAAACCGCGCTTTCGGGAGATTTACGAGCAAATGGCGGACATACTCAGAATATCGGCCACGTTTCTCCTCATAGTGGTGCTGCTGAGGAAAAAGGTAAGCATCGGGCGGGTCATGCTACTGAGCGCTGCATTCCTCGCGGTGCTCTACCTGATGCCCCCCAAGGCGATGCTGGAGACCGCGGCAAAGGCGCTGGCCGACCCGATAACGCTCAGGCTCGCGGTAGCCCTTACGCTCATAAGGGTCTTCGAACTCGTGCTCAGGGAAAAGGAAATCCTCGGGGAGATGACCGAGGCGTCGAAGGCGCTCCTGAGAAACCGCAAGGCCGCCATGGTCTCGATGCCCCTTCTAATAGGGATGCTGCCCTCCGTGGGAGGGGCCTATTTCTCGGCCCCCATGGTGGACGAGGCCACGAAGCGCTCGAAGATGCCCCAGGAGGAGAAGGCCTTCATAAACTACTGGTTCCGCCACCCATGGGAGTTCGTCCTGCCCCTGTATCCGGGCATCGTGCTTGCCGCGGCGGTAACGGGCATCGAGCTTCGCATGCT
>DAOUWH010000003.1 GCA_030667205.1 Nitrospirota bacterium | reverse complement strand
GCGCGTGGGTGGCAATGACAATGTCAATACGTCCCCTCCCAATGTCCTCGATGGTCTTGAGCTGTCCTTTCCGGCCCTTAAATCTGCTCAAATAATCAACAGTTACAGGGAAAGCCGAAAACCTTTTCCTGAAGATTCTCGTATGCTGCTCGCACAACAGAGTGGTGGGCACAAGCACGGCGACCTGTTTGCCGTCGAACACGGCTTTGAAGGCGGCCCTCATTGCGACCTCGGTCTTTCCGTAGCCCACGTCGCCGGAGAGGAGCCTGTCCATGGGCCTTTCGGCCTCCATGTCCTCCTTTATCTCCTCTGTTGCCTTTGCCTGGTCCGGCGTTTCCTCGTATGGGAAAAAACTCTCGAACTCCCTGTGCATCTCGGTGTCGGGGCTGAAGCGGGTTCCTTTTACTACCTCGCGTTCGGCGTAGATCTTAAGCAGCTTCGCTGCCAGTTCTTTTATCCTCTTCCTGATCCGCTCTCTTTTACGTTGCCACTTTTTTGTGCCGAGCCTGTCGAGCTTGGGCACGGAGGCTTCCTCGGAGTGGTATTTTTTAATCTTCTCTATCGCATGTAGCGGCAGGTAGAGCTTCCCGCCCTCGGCGTAATCGATTCTCAGGAGGTCGAACTCCGTACCCTCTATTCTCTGGCGCACGAGGCCCTGGAACCTGCCGATGCCGTGGTCGTAGTGCACTACGAAATCGCCCTTTTCGAGGTCCTCCACCCTGGCAAGGAGTTTTGAGACCTTTGACTTTTTTATCGCCCTGTATGCCGGCCTCCCGCCGAATATCTCCTCCTCGGTAAGCACCAGAAGCCCCGGCAGGAAGATGCCGGAGGAAAGTCCGCCCACGGATATCGACACCCTTCCCTTATAATTAACGACCTCATCAGGAGCTATAACAGGCGCTATCAGGTCACCGTCCATGAGGATGTCCTTAAGCCTTTCGGCCTGCCCTTCCGACGATGCCACCAGCACGGTCCTGTGCTCCTTGCCCAGGTGTTTCAAGACCTTCGGGAGGTCATCCAGCCCTTTTCTCTCGCCGGGCAGGACCCCGAGGCCCGCTATGGAGAGCACACCGGCGTCGACGCCCTCGCCCCCTATTGCGAACCTCGATAGCGTCACGGCCCCTTCGGGGGCCTCCTCAAAGGCGCCCTCCATAATAAAGCGCCCCCTGTCCCCCGCAAGCTCATCAAGGGCCACTCCGTCCTCGGGCTCTCCGGAAGGGAAAAGAGTTAAGGACTTAATAACTGATATCGACCTCTGGGTGTCGACGTCGAAGAGCCTCATGCCGTCTATTACATCGCCGAAGAACTCGACCCTTAAAGGGGTGGCCCCTGCGGACGGATATACATCGAATATGAAACCCCGTCTGCTGTACTGGCCCACCTCCGTAACCAGAGGGACGCGCGCGTAGCCCAGGTGCCTTAAAACCTGCTCTAAGGTGTCGCGCCCGGCCTCAGTGCCGGTCCTTAGCTCATGTACGGCATCCTTTAAGGCATCCGGCCGCCAGACGGGTTTTACAGCGGCCTCCTTTGAGGTCACAAGCGCACAGTCTTCGCAACTCACAAGCCTGTGGACGGCCCTGGCCCTTATGCCCGAGAACGCGGGATCCTCAGGAGGCGGCAGATAGATGACGTCTTTCCCCTGTTTAAGGATACTCCTGTAAAAGAGGATGTCCTTGTGGAGCTTTTCCGCGGCCTCCTCGGTCTTGTCAATCAGCAGGAAGGGCTCATCCATTAGCGCGAGGTACAGTGCTGCTGCGGAGTTCGTAAGGTTGTAAATCCTCCGGGAAGGGGGAGCCAGACGGGAATAGAACCCTTTAAAAATCTCGGAAAGGGGCACGATTATGTTAAACGTCTTTTAGACCGCGTATCTTTTCGATGATTTCCGTGGTGGACATGCCCTCGAAGTACGGCAGGCTCTTGGTCACGGGCACGATGTCGGAGCCCACGATGTCCTCCGGCTTCCAGTCCCCGCCCTTAACAAGCACATCGGGCCTCAGGTTTTTTAAAAGCTCGTAGGGTGTATCTTCGTCAAACAGCGTTATGAAGTCCACCATATCGAGCGCTGTAAGCACCTCGGCCCTCTGGGCCTCGGGCACTACCGGCCTTCCGGGTTTTATGCGCAAGACCGAAGCGTCGGAGTTCAGCCCTATCACAAGGACGTCTCCGAGCTTTTTCGCCTCCCTCAGGTAGCGCACGTGCCCTGCGTGGACTATATCGAAACACCCGTTTGTGAACACGACTTTGCGGCCCTGTGCCCGCTCGGCATCGAGTGTTTCCTTAAGCTCATTCCAATCGTTGATTATTTTGCCCACTTTTAAAATTTACGGCAGGCTCTTTCCTGTAATTATACGCAAGATGTCGTTATAAAGCGCGAAGGCCATCAGCATCATGATAAGCACCAGCCCCACCCTCTGCGCAACGGCGACGGCCTTTTCCCCCGGGGGTTTCCTGAAAGCGGTCTCGTAACCAAGAAACACCAGGTGGCCGCCGTCGAGTATGGGGATGGGCAGGAGGTTTACAATACCCAGGTTTATGCTGATTACAGCCATGAACATAAAGAAATTCATCAGACCTTCCGAAGCCCGCTCCCCTGCCATCTGCACTATCATTATCGGCCCGCCGATGGTCTCGGCGGGTATAATTCTCTGGACAAGCTTGACTATGGCCACTACGGTCAGGGCCGATATCTCAACAGTCCTTTGCACACCGAGCACGAGCGAGCGGTGCGGTGGATAGCTCTCGTAGAACACCGCGCCCGAGGGCGTTATGCCTATGAGGCCGACCTCTTTTTCCTCGCTGAAGATGTTTTCGACAGTGCGTTTCTCCGGCGTGATCGAGACATCAAAGGTGCTGTCGCCCCTTGAGATCTTTAAATGGAGTTCCTTGCCTGGGCTCTGGTGTATGATGCTGGTCATCTCGCCCCATGCCTCGATCTCCACGCCGTCGATCTCCGCGATCCTGTCGCCTTCGAGCAGTCCGGCGGCCTGGGCGGGCGTGTCTTTCATTACCTCTCCGACCTCCGGCAGGAGGACAGGCACCCCCTGCATGAAAAGCGCCGCGAATATGACCGACGCAAAGAAGATATTAAACGCCGGTCCGGCAAGCACTATCAGAAAACGCTTCCAGACGGGCTGGGCGCTGAATGCCCGTTTTAAATCTTCTTTGGTTGCGGGCTCCTCTTCCGTGTCTCCGGTGAGGCGCATCTCCTCGCCGGATTCCTCTCCAAACATCTTCACATAGCCCCCGAGCGGGAAGGCCGCTATCTGGTACTCGGTCTCTCCGTACTTCTTGGCGATGAGCTTTTTTCCAAAACCCAGAGAGAATTTCAGGACCTTCACACCCATGAGCTTTGCGAAGAGGAAATGCCCCAGCTCGTGGACGAAAATCAGTACTCCAAGCAGTATTATCGCCGATATAATAGTCATTACTTAGGTGGATGCCTCGATGGATTCAACTAGCTTCATGGCATGCTCTCTGGCCCAGGCGTCGGCCTTGAGGACCGTCTCGATGCCGCTCATTGCGGTTTTTTCATGGGAGTTCATTACTTTTTTAATTATAGCAGGAATATCGTTAAACCTTATCCGGCCCGCCAGAAAACCCTCCACGGCGATCTCGTTCGCCGCATTGAGCACCGCAGGCATGGTGCCGCCCTCGCTCAAGGCATCATATGCGTATGAGAGGCAGGGGAAACTTTTAATATCAGGCTTCTGGAAGGTCAGCTGCCCAAGCGAAGGCAGGTCAAGCGCCTCAATTACACCTTCAAGCCGCTCGGGATACGAAAGCGCGTACGCTATCGCGCCCCGCATGTCGGGTACCGAAAGCTGTGCGATACAGGACCCATCAGTAAATTCCACCATGGAATGTATTATGCTCTGGGGGTGTATGAGCACCTCGATGTTCTCAGGGCTCACCCCGAAAAGGTGGTGCGCCTCGATGACCTCGAGGCCCTTGTTCATGAGCGTGGCCGAATCCACGGTTATCTTCTTTCCCATGGACCAGCTCGGGTGGTTAAGGGCGTCGGCAGGGGTGACGTCCCTGAGTTCTTCGGCGCTCTTCCCCATGAAGGGGCCTCCGGAGGCGGTAAGGATTACCTTCCGTAAGAATTTTCTGTCCTGCCCCTCAAGACACTGGAACACGGCGCTGTGCTCGCTGTCCACGGGGAGTATTTTAGCCCCGCTTTTTTGGGCCTCCTCTATAACTATGTCGCCTGCCGCGACGAGCGTCTCTTTGTTGGCAAGCCCTATGGTCTTGCCCGCACGTACCGCCGCAAGTGTGGGCAGAAGCCCGGCAGAGCCGACAATAGCAGAGAGGACAAAATCGGCATCTTTGTTCGATGCAACCTCGCAGATGCCCTCCTGTCCCTCATGGACCGGAATATCGAGTTTCCGCTTAAGTTCAGCGGCCACACCGCCGTTTGTCACGGCAACCGCCTCGGGCCCGAACTCCTCGACCTGCTTCAGAAGAAGCTCTACATTTGCATGTGCCGTAAGACCGACCACCTTAAAACGGTCGCTGTGGCGGGCCACTACGTCGAGGGCGCTTTGCCCTATAGAGCCGGTTGAGCCTAATATCGCTATGCGTTTCATAAAGTTCACTATTATAACGTATATTTCATCACGAAAAAGGCGGCCCGGAGGCCGCCTTGAGGTGCGCACCTGGGAGTGAAGGCCCTACTCTATCTGGACCTTGACCTCCTTTTTCCTCGCCTCCGGGGTCTTGGGCACTTTTATCTCCAGCACCCCGTCTGAAAACTTCGCCTTGGCCTTTGTGCTCTGCACCCCCGCCGGAAGCGGAAGGATTCGCCTGAAGGACCCGTAGGAGCGCTCGTAGCGGTAATAGTCCTTTTCCTCGACCTTTTCCTCCTTCTTCTTCTCTCCGCTTATGGTTATCGCGTCCTCGGTTATGTTGACGTTGAGGTCCTCCTTATTGACGCCGGGGATCTCGGCCTTGAGCATCACGCTCCTGGCGTCCTCGTATATATCGACCGAGGGATATCCCGAATCAAGCTCCTCGGGCCAGAGCATCTTGGGCCACCGCATTGGGCCAAACCGCCGTCCCATGAACCGGTTGAACATCCTGTCCGTTTCGTCGAACATCATCGGCATCTTGAAGGGCCTGTAAGGGGCGACTTCCCTCTTGCCTTCAGTCTTTTTCTCCGCCATGAAAACCCCCTTCTTGACTTATATCAGGACGTTAAGCATGCCCTTACACAAAATCGTATCACAGTTTTCAGGGGCTGTAAATATGTTTCAAGAGGCCTTGCGAAAGTTTTAAGGTGCGATATAATTTCTTTAATTCTGGAGATGTTATGGGGGGGCAAGCCGGAGGCCGCTCAGGTTAACTCAGCCCTCCACGCGCATGGCGTAATGGGGGGATTTCCTTGAGGCCTTCATTATCGGATAGAAAGTCGCCAGGAGCCCGGAGACAATCGCAAGGAAAAACGCAAGGAGGGCAATCCCGGCCACCTCATGCGGCGGGGGGATCAAAAACGGCACGTTAAAAGCCACTCTAAGGAGGTTTTCGAAAGTCATGACAAATACCACCGCGCAGACTATCCCCGCGATGCCTCCCGCGCCGGAAACCATCAGTATCTCGTAGAGGAATAGCCTGATTATGTCCCTTGCCTTTGCGCCGGTTGCCCTGAGGATGCCGACCTCCCTCTGCCTTTCCGAGACGCTCAGCGAATAAAGCACCCCTATCAGGAAAATGCTCACGGCCCACTGAATGGCCACTGCGGTTACGATGCCCTTAAGCGGCACGTTAAGATTTTCCCTTGCCGAGCGCAGCACCTCGCTTGAAAGCACCACCTTGACCTCCGGAAGCGCATACTCTATTTTCAGCGCCACTTCTTCCGGATTCGCATCGCCCTTTAGCTTTAAAAGCACGGCGGATATCTCGCTTTCATTTACTTTTAGAGTTTTCAAGGCCTTCTCCGGCGAGTCGGAAATCATGGCCCTGACGCCCTGCATCGGGATGAAGACAGAGCTGTCGATGTACTTCATGCCTGTGGGCTCGAGTTTTCCGGCTATCAGGAACTCGTGTCCGTAGAATTTCAGTCTCCCGCCGGGCTCTGCCAAAATGTTCCGCCCTACGATTACCTCGCCGTCGGAGAGTTTTTTCCCGACTTTCCGCTTAAGCCAGGGCGAGATGGTAAAATCCCTCCTGGGGTCGAACCCCACGAGCATGGTGTCCGAGACGGTGCAGCACGAAAGCGGCGCCGAGACGACGAAGAGCTGTGCCGCCGTTGCCTCGACCCCCTCGGCAGACATTATCTTTTCTTCTATGCCGGCATCCATGTAAAACTCTGTCGGCCCGCCCGAAAGCAGGATGCCCCGTGTCTCGTCCTCCCACATCCGGGGCACGACCATGGCGTCGGCCCCCAGGCGCGCGCCGCCAAGCTCAATGGAATTGTTCACGGCGCGGTACATAAGCGACAGAGCCACGAGCATGCCGGTCAGCGCCGCAATTCCGAGAAATATCGCGGCGGTCCTTACAGGTTTTCGCCTGAGATTGCTGATTGCGATATGAAAGATATCCATTATTTGCTTGTGTGAACAACCTTTCCTGTATCCGTGCTCGGGCAAACGTCATGCACATTGTAATTGGCCGCAAAACTGATGTCAACATCTCTTCACGGAAGGACTATAAAGTGTATGTGTCCGTGCAAGCTTTGTTGAGAACTATTTCCCGTGTTCCTCGTGGGTGCTTATCCCGAGCACCCTGTAAAGAAGGCAAAACCCGTAAATGGACGTAAAAAGCGCAGTGGCCGAAAAGAAAAAGAGAATAATCCTAAGGCCCGCGCCTATTGGGGCCGTCAGGCCGATTACGAAAAACGCAATAGCGATAATCAGCCTCAGCGCCCTGTCTTTCCTGCCGACATTGTGTTCCATTGTTCCTCCTTCCCTCCCTCAGAGGGTATTAAGGTACGCGATAATGTTACTCACTTCCGCCTCCGTAAGATAGTCAAAAACCGGCATCTTTCTGTAGGGGCTTTTAAGCTGTTTTCTTATGTTTTCGGGCGTGGCCGGGCGCTTGCTTACAGGAAGCATGGGGGTGTTCAGTATGCCCTTGTGGCCGGGGCCGACTATAGTGTCATCGCTTCTGGGGTCGTGGCATGTTGTGCAATTGGACTCGTAAAGCGCCCTTCCCCTGTTAATGCTCTCGTCATCGGTCTTAACCGTAAACCTGGCGACCTGTTCGGCCTCCGTCTCCATTTCCGCAGGCTTCATCTCTTCTGCCTTCTCTGCCTTTCGGATTACCCTATCTATGGTCAGGTCGGTGCCAAAACCGGTCACAAGCAGGTAGTATCCTCCCGATGTCCCCGCCATCCCGAATGTTAACAGCGCCAGGACAAGTCCGATACTTTTAAGCTGGTCGTAAAACTGCCTGTAGAACCGGTTAATCACTATCTTGAGCATAAGAAGCATTATCACCGAAATGGACAGCACCGAATGGAAGACCGCCCTCGAGGAAAGCTCGGCATGTGTTCCCGCCAGGACCTTTAGGCAGAAATAAGAGATAACGAAACACAGCATCAGGAAGGCCATGCCGTTTATCTTGTGGAGTTTCCTGAGCCCTTCGGCGGAGAACCTCTTCTCCTCCCGCCCGAACAGCTCGAACATCGTAAACATGGCCGCGAGCGCCGAGAGCACTATGAAGATTGAAAGGAGCGACTTAAAAAGGAATGCCGGCATCCAGCCCCTCCATTTTACTTATAGCTCGGCGCTCCGTATCCCGGCGCTCCGTATGCCGGTGCCCCGTAGCCGGGAGCCGCTTTTCTGCCAAGGGATTTAATGTAGGCAACCATGTCCTTCATCTCATCTGAGTCCTCCGGGATCGCCTTGCCCTTGTTTGCGTTTACGATGCAGAAGTTAACAGCCTCCTCAAGGCTGTTCTGGGTCTTGCCCATTATTCGGAACTCTTTCTTCGTGCCCGCTCTTTCAAGCTTTTTTCCGTTTGGATGGCAGGAATTGCATGACTTGTTGCCCTCTGCAAATTCCGGGTTATTAAAGTGCGCCTTCCCGCGCTCCTCGGGCAGGTGCTTGACAGCAAAGGCAGTCGCACACACCATGGCTAAAGCTATCGCAGCGATAAGCAGTACCTTAAATGTCCTCATCCTATTCGCCTCCTTGGTTTAGTGAGCCAAACAACCATAAGCTATACAAGATTTATATGCTTATAGGCAGATTCTATCAGAACAATATCCCCCCTGCAAGGGGGCTTTAACGGAAATTCAAGGGAGGATCAGGACGTTTTTCGTCCTTGGCAGAAGCCTTAAAACTTAATGATATTAAAAGGAATATTGGCCCTACTGGCCTTATTCTTCCTCTTCTTCGAACGAGGCATTGAACCTCTCGGCTCTCTTTGCTATCAGGGATTCGTCGGCATCGGCCTCGGGCATATTTTCCTCTACATTCTTGAGTCTGCTTTTACTGCTGGGGTGTGTCTTGAGGAGACCCCCTCTAGTCTTCTTCTTGGCCTCCAGCGTGGTCAGGAAATCCGCAAGCGCCCGGGGGGTGTAGCCTGCCCCTTCAAGGATGGTGAGTGCCGTCGTGTCGGCCCTGTATTCCTGCTCTCTTCCATAGCCCTTTGTAACGAGGGTTTTGAAGACGTCATTGACAGAGCCCTCAAGGAGCGTGGCAAGTGAGGAGACATCCTGGGAGCCAAACTCCCTTGCCGCCTCGGTGCCGATAATCCCTACCACCTCAAGCCAACGAGATTTCTTTATTGAGGCAACGCCGTCGCGGTGGGCCACGTGGGCGACCTCGTGCGCAAGCACGGCGGCAAGCTCCTCCTCATTGGCAAGGGCGTCAACCATGCTGCTGGTGATGAAGATTAGCCCTCCGGGGCAGGCGAATGCGTTTATCTCTTCCGTGTCGAGCACGGCGAAATGGTATCCGTCGTAAGTGTAGGGCTTGTCCGAATGGATGGCCACGGTCAGGCCCACGCGGTTAACATAATCAGTGAGCGCATCGTTTTCCAGAAGGTCATATTCGGAAAGAATCTTTGCCGCCACCGCACGGCCAAGGTAGTACTCCTCCTCGTCGCTCATGGTCCTTGTGGCAGCCGCCGTGGTCTTTAAAACCTTTTCGACCTTGTTGAGGTCCAGGGTAAACCCCGAGGCCATAAACGCCGCCAGTACCGCCAGCAATACTACGGACTTTCTCATTCCGGTTGTTTCAGCCCCCCGCTTTCTATAAATTCCAGTAGCGCCTCATCGGGCACCTCAATCCCTTCGATGTAGTCCACATTGGCGAACTCCGCATCGGGGTGTTCTTCTCTATAGCGTTTCTCGACCTGGGGGTTGAAGCCTTTGCCCGCGAGTGCCACTTCTTCCTCAGTGGTGGTCTCAGCCGTTGCTGTGCTTGTCTTTTTCTTCTTGAGCGTTTTTTCGGTTATCGCGCTCTTGTGGATGCAGCCCTCCTGCTCTTCGAATTTCACCATGAACCAGTCGCCCTCTTCCGAGAGCACCTCAAGCGCATCCCCGTAGGACACTTTCGCCTTCACGGGGGCGAAGAACCTGCATTGCTCCCTGACGGCATTTTCCCTGGTAACAACGCGCACCGTCTTGGCATCGGCCTGAGAGGGCACAATGAGGGCCGCAAGAAGGCCTGCTATAAATAGAAAAGCGGCTATTATTTCTCTGTTATCTTTATGACTTCCCATCCGTCCTCCGGATTTTTAAGCAGCCTCTCACACCTGTCTCTGTAGAATTTTGATGGACCGTCATCCGGCGCCCCTTCGAGTATACGTTTTAAAACATCAAGCGCTTCGTCCCAGTTCCGCTCATAATACAGTGACAGGGCCTCGCTAAAAGATAACACAATTTCCTTCTTCCTGCCCGCGCCTTCGCGGGATTTTGAGACAAGCTCGAATATTTTAACGGGCATGGTCTTGCCCTTAACCTCTACGGTGCCCAGTTCCCTTGCGAGGAACTGCCCGTCGGTCTTGCGAAGGGTCTCCTCGCTGACGATGATGCCTGTCCCAAAGAGCTTGTTTGCCGATTCGATCCTTGAGGCGAGGTTAACCGTGTCGCCCACGACGGTGTAGTCAAAGAGCCTGTCGCTTCCGAGGTTGCCCGCTATAGCGTCCCCCGAATGGATGCCTATCCTTGCGGATATCTCGGGCAGGCCCTCCTCCGCGAATGAACGGTTGACGTCCTTAAGCGCATCGATGCACTCAAGTGCACAGGCACACGCGTTTGCATCGTCTGCCTTCGATGCAATGGGTGCCCCCCAGAAGGCCATCACGGCGTCTCCTATGTACTTATCAACCACTCCGCAGTGTTCGATAATGGCATCGGTAAACGAGTTTAAAACCCCGTGCAGGACCCTGGCGGCATCTTCGGCTGGGACTTTCTCGGCAACGGCAGTAAAGTCGGCAAGGTCGGCAAAAAACACCGTAACGCGCGTGCGCTGCCCTCCGGGCCTGATAAGCCGCGGGTTCTCCAGCAGGTAATCAACGAGCCTTGTGTCCATATACTGGGAAAACGCCCTTCTCGTGAAGCGCCTTTCCCTGCCCTCGATGGCATAGCTGTAAGCGGCGGCGATAATGAATCCCGTCGTAAGGGCCGCCAACGGCGCTACGGTGTTCATGTAATAGCCATACCGGAAAAGCACGGCAGGCACCACGACACACGCCGCAGACAGGACAACGAACACGGGGAGGTTCACATAGGCGGAGTAGTAGCTCAGTACAACAAAACTTATGATGAAACATGCCGCAAACATGAAAGCCCCGTTCCAGGCGTCCCCGAGAGGTTTTATGAAATCCTTGTCCATAAGGTTTGCGAGCATGGCGGCATGGATATCCACGCCCGTGGATATCGAGGACATCGACGTGGGCTTAAGGTCGTAAAGCCCGGCTGCGGTCAGTCCTATCAGGACCTTTTTGCCCCTGAAAAACTCTTGCGAAAGATTGGCGCCGTCCCCGCTATACGCGTCGAGCACCTCTCCTGCCGAGACTGATGGAAAGGGTTTTTGGTAATACCGCAAGAGCATTTTACCGTCCCTTAGGGGTATTTCCTGTCCATCCAGGCACAAAGCTTTCCCGCACACGGTTATCCTGCCCTCCCCCGTCAGGTACGAGAAAACGAGGCCGGGTATGTTTTGCCCGTCCATGCCGAACACCAGGGGGGCCCTCCTGTAGACCCCGTCCCCGTCAGGCGCAACGGTGACATTGCCCCCTCCGCGGGCCGCCGCTTTGAGTTCGTCGATTGGCATTACGGCGGATTTGAATTCCACCGGCACGGAAACCGCGCCGTCAAGGGATATCTTCCTTAAAAAAGCCCTGTCTTTCTCCGTAAGGGCCCTTTGCCTGCCGGTCAGAAATACCGGAAGAAAGACATTCGAGGCCTCTTTAAGCGCCCCTGCCATTATAAGGTCGTCCTGTACGCCATACGACGACGGCTCGGTAAACAGTATGTCGATGAATACGGCGTCGGCATCCGATAGGTACTCAATGATGGGGGCGTACATCTGCCTGGGCCAGGGCCACATGATGCCCTCTTCGCTCAGGGCATCGATGCTCTCCTGGTCGACCTTTACGATGACGATGTCCGTCTCCGGCTCAAGGGGGTTTAGCTGTCTTGAGAGCAGGTCGTAGGCCCTGAGCTCAAAACCCTCCAGCGCACCGCTTAAGAACACAAGTAGCGACACAGAAAAAGACACCAGTGCAAGAAGAGCCGCTTTCCGAAGCCTTATACCTTCCATAGCGTAGCTTAATTATACCCTCCCGGTCCCCGCTACAGGAAAAACCTTTTTCCGGGGAACGGATATAATTATATAGTGCAGCCCGTAAGAGAGCTTGCCATTGAGGCCCTGAGAGAAGTACTCTCCGGGGGCAGAAAGCCCCGCGAGGTGATCGAGCGCCTTTCCGGGGGGCTTGGCAAAAGGGACAGGGCTTTTCTTATGGAGACGTCGTACGGGGTGCTGCGCCTTAAAGACAGGCTCGACTGGACAATAAACCGTTTCCTTGAAAAACCCTCGGCGATTAGGGGCCGCACACGAAACGTCCTCAGGTTCGGCGTCTACCAGATATTCCACATGAGGGTGCCGGAGTGGGCTGCGGTCAACGAATCGGTAAGCCTTGAGCGCAGTAAGCCCGCCCTGGTAAACGCTGTCCTCCGAAACGCAATCAGGGAAAAGGAAAGTGTTGAGGCCGAACTCAAGGACATGCGTGCTTCGGCCCTCGGCCCATCGACGCCGCTTTCGGAAAAGGTTGCCGCCATATCCACCCTCACCTCGCATCCCCGATGGCTAATAAGAAGGTGGATAAAGCGGTTAGGCCCCGAGGAAGCCCTCTCACTTGCAGAGGCCAATAACCGCGTGCCGCCCCTTACGCTCAGGGTCAATACCCTTAAAACTACACGGGAAGCGGTGATTGACGAACTTGAAAAGATTGGCATCAAGGCAGAGCCTACGACAGCAAGCCCCGAGGGGATACGGCTCAGGGGGACCCATGCGTTTGGCGAGCTTGCGGGGCTTATGGGGAAAATCTACGTACAGGACGAGGCGGCCCAGCTTATCGGGCACATGCTTGCGCCGCAGCCGGGCCAGAGGGTGCTTGACGCGTGCGCGGCCCCGGGGGGCAAGACGACCCATATAGCACAGCTCATGGGCGACGAGGGCGAGGTCGTGGCGGTCGACGCGGACGAAAAAAGGATCCACACCCTCAGGGAAAACATATCGACCCTCGGACTGTCCATCGTCAAAGTGGTGCATGGCGACATGACATCTTTAAAGGGGCTCGGCCTCTTTGACAGAGTGCTCGTGGACGCGCCCTGCTCAGCCACGGGTGTCATAAGGCGCAACCCTGACGTCAAATACAGGCACAAGGCGGGAGACCTCCTGAGGTTCAGGAAAAAGCAGGCGGAGCTTTTAGGCTCGGCTGCGCGGTTTCTGAAGCCCGGCGGCCTGCTCGTTTACTGTACGTGCTCCACCGAGCCCGAGGAAGGCGAGTTCGTGGTCCGGGACTTTTTAAAGGGTCTGGACTCCTTGAAGAGTCGAGACTCCTTGAAGAGTTCGGGTGATTTCTTTAATATAAAAGGCGTTCCCATCGGCGATGAGTTTTTCAGGACATATCCGCACAGGGACGACATGGACGGGTTCTTCGGTGCGAGGCTAAAGAGGCGCAAATGAAAAGGCTGCTTAAGATTTTTCAATATCTCGTGATATTTGTCCTGCTTGCCGCGGGTTCGGCGTACGTTACATACAGGGTCATGATAACCCATATGACCGTCGAGGCCCCCGACCTCATGGGCATGGCCCTTGCCGAGGCCGACAGGGCCCTCGAATCAAAGGGGCTATACCTTAAGGTGGAGTCCGAAGACCACGACATCTCTATCCCGGCAGGACATGTCCTCCGCCAGGACGTTCCCGCCGGAAGCAAGATAAAGGGCATGGCGGAGATAAAGGTGGTGGTAAGCAAGGGCTCCGCGGTGCGCCTGATACCCGGCGTTGTGGGCAATGCGCTTGATGAGGCCTCAAAGCTCTTTACGCAAAAGGGGCTGGAGGTCAAGGTCATCGAGGTGCATTCGGACACTGTGGAGAAAGGCACGGTCATAGCCCAGTGGCCGGCCCCCGAGGAGTGGACGGGACAGGGCATCACGCTCGTTGCCAACAGGGGGCCCTACGAAAAGAGCTATTACTGCCCTTCGTTTCTGGGCCTCTTGAAGGAAGACGCTCTGATGCTCGCCCGTGAGCTTAGGCTTAACGTCGAGCTTACGGTTGCCGATAGCGGCCAGACCGCGGTAGCAAGCCAGGAGCCGCTTCCCGGCAACAATATCTCAAGCGGCGACATGCTGTACCTTCAATTAAAAGGGGTTGAAAGCCATGACTAAGATTGCTCCATCGATTCTTTCGGCAGATTTTTTGAGGCTTGGCGAGGAGGTAAAGGCAGCCGAGGAGGCAGGGGCCGACCTGATCCATATAGACGTAATGGACGGCCGCTTTGTCCCGAACATAACCATCGGGCCTCTTGTGGTCGCCGCGGCTAAGCGTGCTACAAACCTTCCGCTGGACGTCCACCTGATGATAATAGAGCCCGAAAAATACATAGACGACTTTGCCAGGGCCGGCGCGGACTATCTCACCGTGCACGAAGAGGCCACGGTGCACCTGCAAAGGGCAGTGCAGCAGATAAAAGAAGCCGGAGTAAAAGCAGGTGTCTCGATAAACCCCGCGACCCCTGTATCGGCAATCGAGGACATCGTGGCGGATGTCGACCTCGTGCTTGTCATGAGCGTCAACCCCGGCTTCGGGGGGCAGGCGTTCATCCCGCATGCCCTGAAAAAACTGAGGCAATTAAAAGCGCTCATCAAGACTAAAGGCGTCCAGAGCCCGCCCCTTATAATGGTAGACGGCGGTATAACGCCCGACAACGCCCGCGATGCCGTGGAGGCAGGGGCCGAGGCCCTCGTCATGGGCTCGGCGTTCTACGGCTCCGGCGACTACAAGGCACTTGTGAAGAAGGTCCGTGAAAACCTCGGTGAATAACGACATCTTCAGCCGTGCCGAAAACCTCAGGCAGCGCTCCAGGTACGGAGAGGCCCTCGCGCTTTACAGAAAGGTATTACGGTCTTCGCGCGGAGAAGAGAGGCTACGCACTCTGCTGGCCATTGCAGACACCTTAAGGATTCTCGGGGAATTCTCCGGAGCCTCAAGATACTATGAAAAGGCCATAGGGCTGGCAAAAAATCTAAAGGACGTCGTCTCGGCGGTTGACGGCACCGTGGGGTTTTCCCTCTCAAAAAGGGCACTTGGCGACTGGCGGAGGGCTTTAAGACTTCTCCGGGGGGCCGAAAAGTCGTACAAGAAGCTCAAAGATGCCGAGGGCGCGGCTTTTGCCTTATGGTCAATCGGCGGCACTCTCAGGGTCGGGGGCGACATCGCCGGCGCCGTCAAGACCTGCAAGGCGGCCTTAAAAACTTTTGAAACCCTCGGAGACTACCACGGCGTGGGCTACAGCCTCTGCGCCATGGGGGGCTCAAGCCGCATAAGGGGAAGTTTTAAGGACTCCCTGAGGTACTACACCGAGGCCAACGAGCTTTTCAGGGAACTTAAGGACACCTTCGGCACCGCATACTCGCACTGCGGCATCGGCAACGCCCTGAGGATGCAGGGAGACCTTAAAGGGGCCCGGGAAAATTTTAAACGCGCAATAACCCTCTACAGGCGGATGGGCGACATCGTGAGCTATTCCTATACCCTCTGGAGCATGGGAAAGACCTATATGGCGCTCGGCAAATACGCCCTCGCGGAAAAATATTTAAACGAAGCCCTCGGGCATTTCAGAAAAACAAAAGACCCCAGGGGCATAATATACTGCAGGCTGGGGATTGCAGAACTCAGGCACCTCGAAGGTAAGGCCGCACCCGCAAGGAGGTTTGCGCAGGCGGCCCTTGATGAGGCACGCCGGAGGGGTTTTAAGGTCGAGGCCTGCCACGCCCGCGCGATGCTGAACATTATGGATGGAAGACCGCACCCGGGGTGCTATAATGTTCTTGGGCTCAGGTTGCCCGGACTCCGGTCCATACCCATGAACATCCCGTAGGCTTATTGAGAATCGCCCAAGATGAATACGTTTAACATACCGAACTCTCTTACGATACTGCGGATAGTGCTCATTCCGGGGTTCGTGATAGCGCTTGAGTACGGAAGATATGACATCGCACTGTATTTGTTTGCTGCCGCTGCGGTCTCGGACGCGCTGGACGGGTTGTTCGCAAGGCTCAAGGAACAGAAGACGCAACTGGGGGCCATACTCGACCCCCTGGCCGACAAGTTCATGCTGGTTACCTCGTTCATTCTGTACGCATCTTACGGGTGGGTACCGAAATGGCTCACGATAATCGTAATAGCCCGCGACGCAGTTGTCGTAACCGGATGGGCGGTCGTCTATCTGATGACGCACAGGCTGATACTCGCGCCCTCGTACATCGGGAAGGCCGCGATATTTATCCAGTTCATGACCGTATGCTACGTGCTCCTGAACATTAATTACGGATTACTCCCGGGCATTAAAACCTTCCTTATATGGCTTACAGCATTGCTTGTCGTGGCTTCCGGCCTGCACTACGTCTACAGGGAGCTGAAAATAGCGAGTGAGAAATAACAGGGGAGCGACCATAGAGGACGTTACGCCCGAAAGCCCCTCAGCCCTTGCCGGCATAGCAAAGGGAGACGTCCTGCTCTCGATAAACGGCCACAGGGTCAGCGACGTCATCGACTACATGTTCTACAAGAACGAGCCCGAGCTTAAAATGGCCCTCTCAAGGCGCGGAAAGAGGTTTTCGGTAAAACTCTCCATGGAGGAGACCGAAGACCCGGGGCTTGAGCTAAGGCACTTTAAGGTACGGACATGCAAGAACAAATGCATATTCTGTTTCGTCTCGCAGCTCCCGCGCGGCCTCCGAAAAACCCTTTATGTGAGGGACGAGGACTACAGGATGTCTTTTCTCTACGGCAACTACGTCACCCTCACCGGCCTTACCGATGAGGACAAAAAACGCATAGCCCGGCAGAGGCT
>DAOUWH010000111.1 GCA_030667205.1 Nitrospirota bacterium | reverse complement strand
TTAAGCTTCTTGATAGAGGATAGCATATTGGCAACCCTACAGGCAAGCGGGGGGGCTGTTGACCGCCCCTTGGCCTACTCGCCGTAAGCGTAATCGTTATAGGCCATCAATGTCAGGATTGTGGATATCCTGACGCGAGGTCCGAATATCTTCGGCAGTATGCGGAGGATAAACCTCGACCTCTTGAGGTTCGGAGAAAAAAGCATGGTGCAAAGACGGAAGGCAAAAAGAAGGCGGTATTTAAACTTTATCGGGTCGTCCTGGTTCATGGGCCCCCAGAAGTCGATATCCCAGTAATGCCTGAGCTTCCTGTATATCGAATCAAAGGAATAGACGTGCCTTATCACCCTCCTGTAGCCCTCCAGCAGCTCCTCGGAGGTCATGGCCGGATGGGAGAAGACGATATTTTTCGTGTCGTATTCGTCCCAGTCCGTATGGAGAATCCGCCCCTCTTTCGTAAAGCGCTCGAACAGCCTGGTGCCCGGGAAGGGGGTGAGAATGTTTATCACCGGCATCAGCATGTTGGTCTCGTCGATGAATGCAATAAGCTCATCGAGCGTGGATTGGGACTCGAAATCGTACCCCACGATAAAGGAGCCGTCAACCCTTATGCCATATGACTGTATCTTGTTTATGGCCTCGACATAGTCGTGCCTCAGGTTTACCTGCTTGTCCATGCGGGAGAGGTTTTCCGGTGATACGGACTCCAGCCCTATCAGCATGGACCCGCACCCGCTGTCTTTCATCAACTGGAGGATCTCGTCGTCCTTTGAGACGTTTATCGACACCTGACAGCTCCATTTCAGGTTGTAGGGCTTTAGCGCCGTGAAGAGTTCGCGGGCGAATTTTTTGTTGGCGATAATGTTGTCGTCGGCAAAGAAGACAGCCTTTTTCTTGTGCTTCAGGCGCGCGCCGTGCATGGTCTTTATCTCTTCTATGACCTGCTCGATGGTCTTGTTCCTTATCTTCGTCCCGTCGAAGGCATGGACCGAGCAGAACTCGCAATGAAACGGGCAGCCCTTTGTCGTCTGAAGGACGTCCGAAAAATACCTGTCCCTTGAAAGGGCCGTCCTGTCAGGGGGAGCGAAGGCTGTCAGATCAGCGAGTGCTTCGGCCTTATAGACGGTCTTGAGCCTGCCGTTTTGCGCGTCATCCAAAAGGACATGCCAGACGTGCTCGGCCTCGCCGACCACGACCGAGTCGCAATAGCGAAGGGCCTCTTCGGTGCACATCGATGGGTGTATCCCGCCCAGCACGGTCTTCACACCCCTGCTCCTGTATTCCCGGGCTATGCCATAGGCCCGCTTTGCGAAGGAAGTCCTTACGCTTATCCCCGCAAGGTCCGCGCCCCAGTTATAATAAATGTCCTCTATGTTCTCGTCAAACACCCTTACCTCATGCTCCTTGGGGGTCAACGAGACCAGTGTGGGGATGGCGAGGAGGTATGAAAAATACCTTTTTGAAAACAGGAATTTAGAGAAAAAATCATACTCGTAAAAACTTTTTTTTGTCCTGGTGCTATTCCGCGGGATTATCAGCGCTATTTTCATGTTTAATTTACAATAACACAACGGCGCGGAGGCTGGCGGAATCAGGTAAGATATAGCATGGCGGACAACAAAGTCATCATGCTTGTGGGGCCCACGTGCGTGGGGAAGACCGGGGCCGCAATCTCTCTTGCTCAGAGGCTCGACACCGAGATAATCAGCGCCGACTCCATGCAGATATACCGCTATATGGACATCGGCACAGAAAAACCCTCCCCCAGGCAGCTCGCTTCCGTTAAGCACCACATGATAGACATCGTGGAGCCATCGGGCCACTACAGCGCCGGGAAATATATCGAAGACATAAGTCCGATAATCGACGCCCTGCACGCCCGCGGCAGGGTTCCCATCGTAACCGGAGGCACCGGCCTCTATATTAAGGCCATGACAAGGGGACTCTTCAAGGGACCGGGGGCGGACTGGACACTCAGGGAAGAGCTTAACCCTCTCACAAGCGAAACGCTCTATGCGCGCCTCAAGGAAACCGACCCTGAGACTGCAGAAGACATTATGCCCGCCGACAAGCGCCGGACAATCAGGGCGCTTGAGGTCTGCATCAAGACCGGGCGGAAGATGTCGGAACTAAAGAAAGAACGGACCGTAGCCCTGCCCTACGACTTTATTAAAGTCGCCCTGAGCCGCGAGCGCGAAGAGCTATACCCCATGATAGAGCAGAGGGTGGATGAGATGATTCGCAGGGGCCTCATCGATGAGGTAAAAGGAGTGCTTGCGATGCAGCCCTCGCGCTCTGCGATGCAGGCCATAGGATACAAAGAGCTAAAGAGGCACCTTGAGGGAGAATACCCCGTTGAAGAGGCCGTTAGGCTTATCAAGCGAAACACCAAGCGCTACGCCAAGCGGCAGTTCACGTGGTTCAGAAAGGAAGAGGACCTCAACTGGGTGGACATCACTGGCGCTAAAGGGCCGGACGCGGTAGTTGAAAAACTCCAGCCGCTTCTTCCGGCGGAAATTTTTATTTAAAAAGGAGCCGTGCCCCTGATATACTACCGGGAGCATGAAACAGTTCACAGCTCAATGCCGGAGCAAGCCTTAAGAATAAGCTCTTTTTGAGGTCCCAATGTGAACATAAAAACTAACTGGTTAGTAATTCCAAGATGGAAAAACCACATTATCTAAGACACCGCGAAAGGCTAAGGGAGCGGTTCCTTAAGACCGGCTTTGAGGGTTTTAAGGAGTACGAGGCCCTCGAGCTCCTGCTGACCTGGGCCATCCCCCGCAGGGACGTAAAGCCCCTTGCAAAGGACCTCATAAAAACGTTCGGTGGCCTTAAGGGCGTGGTCGACGCCTCGCACGAGCAGCTCATAAGCGTTTCGGGCATTAAGGACAGGACCGCCACGTTCCTCCGCTCCCTGAAGGAACTCATCGTGGTCTACCAGCGCTCCCGCCTCAGGGAGGGCCGCCAGATATCCTCCACCGGAGAGCTCCTTGACTACCTTGGCTCGGCAATGTCGGGGCTGAAGGACGAGCAGTTCCGGGCCGTGTTCCTTAACTCCCGAAACGAGATAATCGCCGACGAGGTCATACACGAGGGCACCGTCAACCAGTCCGCGGTCTACCCCCGCAAGGTGATGGAACGCGCCCTCCACAACAACGCCACCGCCGTCATCTTCGTCCACAACCACCCCGGCGGCCAGTGCAAACCCTCGCCCCAGGACATAAAGCTCACAAAAGAACTCGTCCACGTGGCCCAGAGCCTCCAGATCGCCGTGCACGACCACCTCATCATCTGCAAGGACAGCTACTTCAGCTTCCTCGAGCGGGGGATGATGTAGGGTGAAAGGGACCGTGTCCCCTAGGCCCCCAGGAGCTTGGCGGCCTCCTTGGCGTGGTAGGTAAGTATGATGTCGGCCCCGGCGCGCTTGATGGAAGTAAGTATCTCCATCATCACCTTCTCCTCGTCTATCCAGCCCATCTTGCCCGCGGCCTTGACCATCGAGTACTCGCCCGATACGTTGTAGGCCGCAACCGGAAGGTCGAACTCGTTCTTGACATCGGAGATTATATCCAGATACGAAAGCGCGGGCTTGACCATCACGATGTCGGCGCCCTCCTCTACGTCGAGGGCCACTTCCTTTAAGGCCTCGCGGCGGTTTGCCGGGTCCATCTGGTATGAGCGGCGGTCGCCGAACTGGGGGGTGCTCTCCGCGGCCTCGCGGAAGGGGCCGAAAAATGCAGAGGCGTACTTGACGGCATAGCTCATTATGGGAAGTTCCGTAAAACCCTCCTCGTCGAGGGTGTCGCGGATTATCTCAATCCTGCCGTCCATCATGTCCGAGGGGGCAACCATGTCGGCCCCCGCACGTGCGTGCGAGAGGGCCTCCTTTGAAAGCAGTTCCAAGGTGGGGTCGTTGAGCACCTGGCCGCCTTCTATCACGCCGCAGTGGCCGTGGTCGGTGTACTCGCACATGCAGACGTCGGTTATGACATAAAGCTCGGGCACCGCGTCCTTGATGCCCTTTATGGCCTGCTGCACAGCGCCCTTGGGGTCCCAGGCCGAGGAGCCTTCGGCGTCCTTGTGCTTGGGGATTCCAAAGAGGAGCACCGCAGGAATGCCGAGGGAGTGCACTTCCTTGGCGTGCTTTACGGCCCTGTCCACGCTCTCCTGGTAGCAGCCGGGCATCGAGGATATCTCCTCCCTGTAGCCCTTCTTCTTCTCGGCAACAAAGAGTGGATAAATAAAATCGGCGGGGCTTAAGGAGGTCTCCCTCACCATCCGCCTGATAGTGTCGTCCTTCCTGAGCCGTCTGGGCCTGTGCACCGGAAACATTTTTAAACCCTCCCGTTATGTAAGAGGTTAGATTGTTATTAAAAGTGCCAGTGGCCCCGTCCCGTTATCTAATGTGAGGGGCCAGTGGCCCCCCAGTGGCTCAGCCGCAGGTGCCGCTTGAGCAGCTGCATCCGCCGCCCTCGCCGGTGCTCTTTATGACAAAGCCCTGCTGGCCGCCCTCGTCGATGAAGTCCACCAGCATGCCCTTCATGCTCTCGACGGTGTAGGTGTCGGCATATATCTTAAGGCCGTTCTTCTCCATCGTCTGGTCGCCCTCCGTGGGCTCCTGCTGTATGTCCATACCGAAGCTTGGCCCGCAGCAGCTGCTGCCCTGGCAGAAAAGTTTAAGGCCCCAATCGGCCTTTCCTTCGATAGTGAGGACTTCCTTGGCCTTCTCTACGGCCGCATCCGAGATATCAAGCAATTTCTACAACCTCCGTTTCCTGTAATATCCTTTTAGAATATAGCATTTCCGCCCCAAAACACAAGGGCGGCACTGCCGCTTTCCTCACGATATCGGACCGGGTTTTCTGCCTGTATGGGGCGAAACCCCGGCCTGTCAATATTTTGTTGACAGTGCCTGCCACTCCGTTGTAGAGTTTTTTATATGAACATTTCGGAGGAACACCTATGAAAAAGAAGACAGGCACTAAAACCAGGAAGGCGAACCCCAAGCCGGGCGAAGCCCTGAAGAAGATGGCCAAGAAAGCGGAGACCGCCGTCAAGCGCGCGGAGGAAGCGGTGGTGGCCGCCGTAAAGGGCAAGGCAAGGCCCGCCAGGAAAGCCCCAGTGGGGCCAGTGGCTGTGGGGCCGCCGAAGGAAGGCGGCGGCGGTTTTAAAAAGCTCTACCTCAAGAGCCGCCCGGTGTGCAAGGTCACCTTCAGGCTTCCGGGCGAGGCCGCGCCCGAGGCCCGTGCGGTCTCGCTCGTGGGAGACTTCAACAACTGGGACGCCGGCGCCGCCCCCATGCAAAGGCTCAAGAACGGAAGCTTCACCGCCTGGCTCTCGCTTGAGGCCGGAAAGGACTACCGCTTCCGGTACCTCATCGATGAGCAAAGGTGGGAAAACGACTGGTTTGCCGACCGCTACGTCAAAAACTCCTTCGGCACCGACGACTCGGTGGTAACGGTCTGAGCGCGTGTGATATCATAAATTAACTATGTTCCCCTTCTCGCGTTGGGGGGAATGGGGATGCCTCGGTGCCCGGCGCCTTGTGAGAGGATCCGGGCGCCGCCCCCAAAGCTCCACCGGCGCTTTCCATCCGAGTTCATACCCGTTTTCTCTGTCATCCGGGCATCCTGTCCGCCTCGGTCGCCTCAGGCGACTCGCCGAGGCGAAAGCCTGTCGAAGGACACAGACTGAAGTTAAAGTCGAGGGAGTTAAAAAGGGGGAAGGCCGTTAAAAGGGTCTAACCGAATTGGACCCCTATGATGTATAAGTCCTCGGAGTGCTTCCTGCACCATCTGACCTCGCCCATTATGGGGTCTTTAAGAATGTTGACCAGGAACATCTCTATTTTCTGGCCCTCCCTCACAGGGCATTTCGAATAAAGCCCCATCCCGCTATAGCTGATGTCGGCGGTATAGGTCTTCCATCGGCCGGGGGCATTCTTTTCGGAGTTTCTGCATTTGACCGAGTACTCGACCTCTAACTTGCAGAGGCTTCTTTTCTCGACCCTTCTGTCTTTTCTCTCAATACCCATACCTATTTCCTCTGGGAGA
>DAOUWH010000298.1 GCA_030667205.1 Nitrospirota bacterium | reverse complement strand
TTAATGTCGAGCTGGACCCCAGTGCCGAGGTCATCACCCTTATCGGCTCCAAGGAGGGGATAGGCCACATTCCCCTTGCGTTCATAGACCCGGGGGACGTGGTGCTCGTTCCCTCGCCCGGCTACCCTGTCTATGCCATAGGCACTCTTTTTGCGGGCGGCCAGAGCGTCGAGATGCCTCTGATTGAAAAGAACAGTTACCTGCCCGACTTCGACTCCATAGACGAGGCTACGCTCAATAGGGCTAAGCTCATGTTCCTGAACTATCCAAACAACCCCACGGCCGCCGTCACGGACATGGAGTTTTTCGACAGGGTCGTGGCCCTCGCGCGCAAACATAATATAATCATATGCCACGACGCCGCGTACTCGGAAGTGTTCTATGGCGGAGTGAAGCCTCCGAGCTTCCTTCAGGCCGGGGGCGCAAAGGAAGTAGGCATCGAGATACATTCCCTCTCAAAGACTTATAACATGACCGGCTGGAGGATAGGCTTTGCCGTGGGCAACAGGGACGTCATAGCGGGGCTTGGGAAGATTAAGAGCAACCTCGACTCCGGCGCGTTCGACGCGGTGCAGGAGGCAGGGATAACGGCACTTGAGACCGGCGACGAGGTGCTTTCGGGCACCAGGGCGATGTACCAGGAAAGAAGAGACGTCCTTTACGAGGGGCTTCGTGATGCGGGCATGAGCCTGGAGAAGCCCGGTGCGACGTTTTACCTGTGGGCGAGGGTGCCCGAGGGGTTTGACTCCTCGGGGTTTACGACGCATCTGCTGGAGCGTGCCGGTGTGCTTACCACGCCCGGAAGCGGTTTCGGCGGCCACGGCGAGGGATATGTCAGGTTCGCGCTGACAGTGTCTGTGGAAAGAACAAAAGAGGCTGTCGAAAGAATAAAGGAAGCCCTCAAGGGCGCGTAGCTTGGCTACCGTTTACATCGGCATCGGCTCTAACCTTGGCCACAGGGAGGGCAACTGCCTGAGGGCCCTTGATCTCTTTGCCGAAAGCGGCCTCGTGGTCAGGAAACGCTCCTCGATGCACGAGACCGAGCCGTGGGGCGTACTTGAACAGCCCCGGTTTATCAACATGGTTGTTTCCGTTGAGACCGGCCTTGACCCCGTGAGGCTCCTGGCGCTCCTTAAGGACATCGAAAAGCTCGCAGGCAGAAAAGAGACCGTAAGGTACGGGCCCCGCACTCTTGACCTCGACATACTGCTGTATGATTCGCTTGTCGTAAAGGAGTCCGCCCTTGAGATACCCCACCCGCTTATGCACGAGCGGGGGTTTGTCCTTGCCCCGCTGGCCGAGATTGCGGCCGACGTAATACATCCCGTCCTCAAAAAAACAGTCCTTGAGCTTAAAGAAGGATTGGCCCCCAGGTAGTCTTTCTCTTAAGAGGGTCCTTGGTATCTTGGGTGTGTCTTAACCCGATTTGGACACGAAGTCGCCGAAATTTTTCAGCATCTTAAGCCCCATGGTCTGGCTCTTTTCGGGGTGGAACTGCACGGCAAAGATATTGTCCTTCCATACCATGGAGGTAAACTCTATGCCGTAGTCCGTGGTGGCGGCGATTATCCCCTCGTCCTCGGGAGCGACATAATACGAATGCACGAAGTAGAAGTACTCGCCCTTGGGTATGCCCTCGAGTATCGGGGGACGACGGCGGACCTTTATGTTGTTCCAGCCCATGTG
>DAOUWH010000225.1 GCA_030667205.1 Nitrospirota bacterium | reverse complement strand
ATGGCCGGGGCGCTTATGAACATGACCTTGACCAGGGCTCCGACCTCCAGGTCCCGAAGGCTTATGACCAGCGGCCTGACCTTCCTTGTGTAAAGCTTGCAGCAGTTGCCCCTGGGAATGGGCTTTCCGTGCGGGCACGTGGGCGGATGACCGAGAAAGGTGCATATGGCCTCCTCGACCTCGGGGCTTATGGCGTGCTCGAGGCGGCAGGCGTCGGCCTCGAACTCCTTAAGGTCCAGCACGTCGGTGAAAAGTCTTTCGGCGAGGCGGTGCCTCCGGGTGATGTCCCTTGCGCGCTTCTCTCCCTCCACGGTGAGTGCTATCTTCTCCTCGCGGATGCGGATGAGCCCTTCGGCCTCCATCTCGATGACCCAGGGCTTGTTGCCTACGTCCTCGACCACCTCGGAGAGGATTACCTCCCCGAGTTCCCTCAGCTCCCAGATAGTCTGCAGTGCCTCGTCGACGAAGAACCGCCGCTCGGCCTCGAGCACCTTCTTGGAGGTCTTCTCTTTCTCTGCCATTTCAAGCCTCCTTGAACCCTAATCATTATACCAGTTAAAGCGGTACGTTAAATGCCCTTAATACCCAGTTCAGCGCCCCGCCCGCAAGGAGCGCAAGCGGAACGATTATGGCAAGGATAGTGAATGACATTTTAAGGCCCCGCTCCTTGATCATCATAAAAAAGTGCGCAAGGCACGGGACGAAAAGTGTTATGGTTACCAGACTGACCACCGTCTGAACCGGGTCCAGCAGGCCGTCTGAGGCCATCGCGAAAAGCCCGGCCGCTCCGTAGTCGCGCCTGAAAAACCCTATAAGGAACGCCTCTGTCGCCTTCGGCGGAAGCCCCAGCACTCCAACCACCACGGGCGAAGCCAGGTCCTCGATGAAGCCGAGCACCGCGAGCTTGTCGAGCACAAACAGCGCAAACGTCCCCAGCATAAAAAGCGGCACCGCCTCCTTGAGGTACCACACGGCCCTGCCCCAGGTCTTTACCGCGACGTTCTCAAAAGAGGGAACGCGTATCGGCGGTATCTCGAGGAAGAATTCCGACTGCTCGCCGGGCACTATCTTCGATGCAAGGTAGCCCGTAACAAGAAGCACGACTACGATGCTTCCTATCCAGATGCCGAGGGATACGACCGATTGCGCCCCGAGCATCCCCATTATCACGCCAAGCTGTGCCGCGCATGGCACGGCCAGGGCAAGAAGGAACGTGGCGATGATCCTGTCGCGCCGGGATTCCAGTATGCGCGTGGTCATCACGGCCATCGTGCCGCAGCCAAGGCCCAGTACCATCGGCAGCACGGCCTTTCCGCTGAGGCCCATTATGTTGAAGAAGCGGTTGCTCATTATCGCGAGCCTCGGCAGGTAGCCGCTGTCTTCGAGGATGGAAAAGGCAATAAAGAACGTCGTCGTTATCGGAAGTATTATCCCGATGGCATAGGTAAGGGCCATGGTAATCAGGCCGTACTCGCCCACGAGCATCTCCTGAATCAGTCTTACGGGCAACAGCACCTCCACCACCTTGGCAAACATCGGGTTCAGGTACTTGCCAAAGACAGTCTCCTCCACAAGCCCCACGAGTATGTCCGCCCCGAGCACGCCGACGAACTCGTAGAACCCGAAGATCACCCCAAGCAGTATGAATATCCCCCACAGCGGGTGCATGCTCGCCCTGCCGAAAAACTCGGCAAACGAGCCGCCCTCTTTGGCGGTCTTCTTGAGCACCCTGCTTGCAATCTCTCCGGCAAGTCTCATGCGGGCCTCGTTTATAAACATCCCCACTGGCCTTCCAATCGCCCCGCGGCACTCCTCCCTCAGCCTCTCCACCGCGTCGATGCGGGCTTCATTGAGATTGGCGTGCAACCATTTTCCGAGGCTCTCGTCGCCCGACAGCACCATTATCGCGATGGACCTTGCCGAGATATTCGCCTCGGGCAGGAGGCGTGAGATCCGTCTTATATAGCCCTCTATAAGCGGGCCGTAGTCGATCCGCATGCCGGGCACCCTGGGCTCCCTGCGCGTAAGCGCGGCCTTGAGTCCCCTGATGCCCTTTCTTTCGGGGGCCACCGTGCCTGTCACATCAATGCCCAGGATGTCCTTCAGGCCGTCGAGGTCGATTGAGATACCCCTGTCCATGGCCTCGTCCATCATGTTGAGGTCCAGCACCAGGGGCAGGCCCATCTCGGCAAGCTGTATCGTGAGTGAGAGGGTGCGCTTGAGGTTCTTTGCATCCCCCACCTGCAGCACCGCAGAGGGCCTCTCGGCCATGAGCATGTCCCTTGTGACCCTCTCGTCCTCGCTCATCGGGATGAGGCTGTTGACGCCCGGGGTGTCCACAATGAGAAACTTCTGCTCGTCTATGGCGACGTTGCTCTGTGCAACCTCCACCGTGGTGCCGGGGTAGTTCGAGACGGTGACGTACCTGCCCGTCAGGAGGCCGAATATGACGCTCTTGCCCACGTTGGGGTTTCCAACGAGGGCCACCCTCCTGAGGTCGCCGCCCTTTTGCCTCTCCCTCCCTGCCCGGCGTCCCTTCGTGCTTTCTTCCTGACCGTGACCGCGCATTGTCCTGCCTTCCATAATTGAGAATGAGTCTCAGTTGCAATTATACGTGAGATGCCCTCCCTTTGTCAACCGGGGGGCCATTGGCCCTTTTTTCTGTATTGTTGATGTTTTGAACCCCATTAGAAAGTTTCAGCGTAGCGAGGGAGGCTGCAGGGTTAAAAACTAATTCGTGTCTGAGGCACGGCAGTGCCGAGTTTGAATTAGTTTACCGGAGGCCTACCAGAGCGGAGCGTTCGCCTCGGCGAATCCGCCGGGGCGGACCCGGAAACTTTCGTAGGGAGCCCTTTTTTGGCAACTTTTTTGGGCGAGCAAAAAAGTGCCGGGGTATGGGGCAGAGCCCCAAAGAGGATATT
>DAOUWH010000031.1 GCA_030667205.1 Nitrospirota bacterium | reverse complement strand
GTTTGTGAAATCCGGTTAGTGAAGCGCTTCACATGGACGGCTTCACAGGCCAGCCTGTAAAATGCCCTCAGAATGATAGGGTCGAGGGAACTACTGACATCCAACCACTGTCATATGTCATATGGACGATGTCAGTACCCCCCGGTGTAAAATGCCACTGACGGGCGCGGTGCGCCCCAAAAATTCAGGGAGCGATAGTGAACGGATAGTGAACACCCCGGATTCTCCAGAACCCGTTGATTATCAAACGGAAACCGCCCCTCTGGAGGAAAATTAGTGAACACATAAAAAAAAGGGGCCACGGATTCGGCAAGATTGCCTCGCAATGACGGCTTTTATTTTTGTTTTTCTGCCCCCATTGAAAGTTTCAGTGGAGCGAGGAAGGCCGAAGGGTTAAAAGCTAATTCGTGTCTGAGGGAGGAACGACCGAGTTTGAATTAGGTTACCGGAGGCCGACTGGAGCGAAGCGTTCGCCTCGGCGAATCCGCCGGGGCGGACCCGGACCCTTCGACAAGCTCAGGGTGCCCAATGCGAGCATGCTGAGCATGGTGAGCCAGTCGAACCATCGAAGCATGGGCGAGCAAAAAAGTGCCGGGGTATGGGGCAGAGCCCCAAAGGATGAGATTTTCAAAGGGGCCCCAACATAAACAAAAAAGGCGGAGCCCCAAAGGCGAGATTGCTTCGCTTCGCTCGCAATGACAGAATTAAAAAGTCCTTGCAAGGACGGTGAGGCGCGGCAATGACGAAAAAGGAAAGGCAGAAATGCCGCTACGGTCTGAGGGCGGGCCTTTCCCTGGCCATGAATCTGTAGAAGGCCTCTGCCGGGCCGCTAAGGAGATAGAGTATCCCGGTGAGGAAGAGCGTTACCTCGGGGTGCATGATGAATACCGTAAGGAACAGGACGACCCCTACCAGTATTTTAAATGGCTTCCTTCTGGTGGGGTTGAGTTCCTTCTGGCTGCGGAACTTCATGGTGCTTACCATCAGGATGGAACAGATTATCGCGATGAAGAGCGCGTAGTAGCTCCTTTCGTGGCCTATCCCCATTTCGGTGTAAAAGAGCACGGTCGTGGCGACGATGGCCGCCGCCGCGGGTATGGGCATGCCGGTGAAGTGCTTTTTCTCCTCCGCGGCCATCTGCACGTTGTATCTTGCGAGCCTGAGCGCCCCGCACGCGACGATCAGGAACGCCGCGGCCGCCCCCAGACGCCCGAACGACTGAAGGGTCCAGTTATAAAGCAACACGGAGGGGGCCACGCCAAAGGCTATCACGTCGGAGAGCGAGTCGAGCTCGATGCCGAACTTCGAGTCAGAGCTTGTGAGCCTTGCCACCCACCCGTCGATGCCGTCGAATATTCCGGCTATGATAATCGCCCATCCGGCGTGGACGTAGTTGCCGTTGAGCACGGCTATCATCGAGTAGAAGCCCGCGAACATCCCGCAGAGCGTAAGGCTGTTGGGAAGCAGATAGATGCCTTTTCTCATGTCGTAAGAGCCTTCGGGGCGGCAAGCAGGGTCTCGCCCGCCCTTACCCTGTCGTTGGGCCTTACAATGACCCTGACGTCGGAGGGCAGGTAGATGTCCAGCCGGGAGCTGAACTTTATCATGCCGAAGCGTTCGCCCCTTTTCAAGGTGCTTCCGGGCCTGACCCTGCAGACGGTCCTCCGTGCGAGGAAGCCCGCGACCTGCCTTACGAGGATATTGTCGGAGCCGTTTTTAAGGAGCATGGCGGTGTTTTCGTTCTTAAGCGAGGCCGATTCTTTGAACGCGGCTTTAAAGCTGCCGGGCGTGTGTTTTACGGCCAGGACCTCGCCGTCGCAGGGGGAGCGGTTTACGTGGACATTAAACGGCGACATGAATATGCTTATCCTCAGGGCGTTGGTCTTGAGGTGGTCCCTTTCGTACTGGGGCGCGATCGATACGACCCTGCCGTCGGCGGGGCTGATGAACCCTTTGTCCGGGGGGACGTGCCTTTCGGGGTCCCTGAAGAAAAACAGCATGAAAAGCACAAGCGCAAACAGCACCGCCGCCGCATGAAGGCCCACGGCGAAAAGCGCTACCGCGCTCGCAACGGCGAAGAACCCTACGAAGGGATATCCTTCCGGGGCTATCTTAATCATGGGTGTTTGGAACCCCTGACATTTTCGGGCTACGCCTTTGATTTGTCGACGAGCTTGTCCTTCTTCAGCCAGGGCATCATGGCCCTGAGTTTCTTGCCGACGCCTTCGATTGGATGCTCCGCGCCTTTGCGTGTGAGGGCGTTGAATACGGGCTTCCCGGCCTTGCACTCAAGTATCCACTCGCGCGCGAACTCGCCCGACTGTATCTCGTCGAGGATGTCTCTCATCTCCCACTTGGTCTCTTCGGTGATTATCCTCGGGCCGCGTGTGAGGTCGCCGTACTGGGCGGTGTTGCTTATGGAGTAGCGCATGTCGGAGATGCCGCCCTCGTAGATGAGGTCAACGATGAGCTTGACCTCGTGGAGGCACTCGAAATAGGCCATCTCTGGCGAATACCCCGCCTCGACGATGGTTTCGTAGCTCGCCTGTATCAGCGAGGTTAGCCCGCCGCAGAGCACTACCTGCTCGCCGAAGAGGTCGGTCTCGGTCTCCTCCCTGAATGTGGTCTCGATGACGCCCGCCTTTCCGCCTCCGATGGCAGAGGCATAGGCAAGGGCGATGGTCTTCGTGTTCTTCGAGGGGTCCTGGTGTATGGCGATAAGGCACGGCACGCCGCTTCACTTGAGGTACTCCGCGCGGACGAGGTGGCCGGGCCCCTTCGGGGCGGTCATGAATACGTTTGCGTTGGCCAGCGGCGCTATCTGACCGTAGTGGATGTTGAAGCCGTGGGCAAAGCCGATGTAGGCGCCTTTTCTGAGGTTCGGCTCTATTTCAGAGCGGTAGATGTCGGCCATGTATTCGTCCGGAAGGAGCATCATCACCACGTCGGCCTTTTTCGTGGCCTCGGCCGCGGTCATGACCTTGAAGCCCGCCTTCCTGGCCTTGTCCAGGTTAGGGCCCTTCGTCTCCCCAACGATTACGTCCATGCCGCTGTCCCTGAGGTTGTTGGCGTGGGCGTGGCCCTGCGAGCCGTATCCCACGACGGCAATTTTCTTCTTCTTGAGGACCGCCTTCCTGGCGTCCTTATCATAATAAACCTTGAGCATCACAGTCTCCTTTCTAAGGTAGTAAAGTAATTGCTATTATATTATAAATCCGCCGATTTTTCACTCTCCGGCCCTGCGTTTTGTGCTAAAATCATAGCACCATGAAACGCTACAGGCCGGTATCGCTAAGAAAGATCAAGACATATCCTCTCTCAAGGAGAAAGAGCAAGGTAAAGCGGGGCTCGCTCGCCGCGCTTTATAAAAACGGGGATTCCTTTGAAAAGTTCTTTGACGGTCTTCCCGATATCCTTGCGGCAGGGGACATAAAGGCGGTGGTGGAGGCCGTAGTCAGGGCAAGGGAAAACAACAGGCCCGTGGTGCTCGGGATGGGAGCGCATCCCATACAGGTAGGGCTTTCGCCGGTAATCATAGACCTCATCGAAAGGGGCGTGATCACCGCGATTGCCGTAAACGGCTCGTGCATGGTGCACGACTTCGAGCTCTCCTACGCCGGACGTACCTCAGAGGACGTGGCCGCGGCCCTTCACTCAGGCAGGTTCGGCATGGCCAGGGAGACCGGAAGTGTCATAAACAATGCAATTAACAGGGGAGTGGCCGGCGGCTACGGCCTCGGGCGCAGCCTCGGAGAGGCCATAGAGGAAAGCAAATATAAGTTTAAAGAGCTAAGCATATTTGGTACAGCCGCAAGGAAGGGCATACCCATGTGTGTCCATGTCGCCCTCGGCACCGACATAATCCACATGCACCCCCAGGCGGACGGCGCCGCCATAGGGGAGGGCAGCCTGAGGGATTTTAAACTGCTGTGCTCGGTGGTCGCGGACCTTGCCGGCGGGGTGTATATAAACCTCGGCTCCGCAGTAATACTTCCCGAGGTATTTTTAAAGGCCGTCAGCGTGGCCAATAACCTCGGGCATAAACTAAAGGACCTGACCACCGTGAACATGGACTTCATCCAGCACTACAGGGCAAGGGAGAACGTCCTCAGGAGGCCGACAATGCACAAGGGGGCCTCCTATGCCCTGACCGGCCACCACGAGATAATGTTCCCCCTGCTTGCTGCGGCCATCATAGAGGGGATTGAAAACTGAGCGATGGAAGTAGGAGTGGATGAAGACCTCTGCGAGGGCTGCGGCAATTGCGAAGAGGTATGCCCTGCGGTGTTCCACCTTAACGAGACCACCGGCAAGGCCGAGGTCATCGACCCCGATGCCTGCGAGTTCGTGGGCTGCTGCGAAGCCGCAGAGGAGAACTGTCCGGTCGAGGCCATAACCGTCAAGGAATAAATAAAGGAATAAATAATGGACATAGGAAAAATTCTCAAAGAAGGCGTCGATGTCATGAAGAAAAACTACGTCCTGGCCGTGCCTACGGTGCTTGCGACGTTTGCGATGACAGTCCTCGCCCTGCTGGTCGTAAGGTCTCAGGATGCCGAGGCCGTGCTGATCCCGCTGGGGTTTATCAGCATTGTGCTTAATTTTTTCGTACACGGCGTGACCCTCGCCATGGCGCGTGAGGCCGTTGAGCGGGGCGAGACATCGCTTCGGACCGGGCTTGATGTGGCCTCTGCGATGTTCTTTCATTTCCTGGTCGCTTCTGCCGTCATATCTGCTCTGATAAGCCTTGGCTTTGCGCTGCTGATACTGCCGGGAATCGCCGCTATGTTCTTTATGCTGTTTGCATTCCCCTCTATAGTTATGAAGGGGTCAGGACCGTTAGATGCCCTGAAGGACAGTCTCGTAATCGTGAAGGCCAACCTCAAGGAATCGTTCATGCTCTTTATCGTAATGGCCGGCATAAGCTTCACCGTGGCGGTATTAAACATAATGGTAGGCACGATCCCCATGTTCGGGCAGTTCATTAATGTGATAATTTCGGGACTGGTCGGGGGGTATTTCGCCGTGCTGCTCGTAAGGGCGTATGCGATCCTTACAGGCGGTACCCAACCGGTTCAGGTCGAGAGCCCTTAAGCTTTAAACATGCTCTGTGCTGTTTATCCCTAAACCATCTTGTATGACTTTAAGGTCTTCCTGAGCTTCTTTTTGTTGTCGGCGGACATCTTGCTCAGCGGAAGCCTGAAGACCTCCTGGATCTTCCCCATCATCGCCAGGGCGGTCTTTACGGGAATAGGGTTTGTTTCAAGGAACATGGCGTAGTTCAGGGGGTCTGTGGCGTAGTGAAAGTTCCGCGCCTCTTCCCTGTCGCCGTCCTCCCATGCGTCCCACATCGCCGCGAGAGCGCCGGGCATGACGTTTGCGGTCACGGAGATAGTGCCCCTTCCGCCAAGGGCGTAGAGCGTAAAGGTGGTGAAGTCGTCCCCGGAGTAGACCGAGAAGTTCTTGCCGCAGAGGCTGATGACCTGGCTGACCTGCTTCATGTCGCCTGTGGCCTCTTTGATGCCAATGATGTTCTTTATCTTCGAGAGCCGGGCCACGGTCGAGGGGAGCACGTTTACGGCGGTCCTTCCCGGAACGTTATAGAGGACGAGGGGCATTTTTGGCACGGACTGCGCTATGGCCCTGTAGTGCTGGTAAAGGCCCTCCTGCGTGGGCTTGTTGTAATAGGGGGCCACCAGGAGCGCGCCGTCGGCGCCGACCTTGCGGGCCCTTTGTGTAAGCATAATGGCCTCGTCGGTGGAATTGGCCCCGGTGCCAGCTATGACCGGCACCTGCCCGGCGGCGGCCTGGACGGTGACCTTGATTACGCGCGTGTGCTCTTCGTAGTCAAGCGTGGCGCTCTCGCCCGTCGTGCCGCACGGTACGATCGCGTCGGTGCCTTCTTTGATGTGCCATTTTATGAGCTTTCTTAATGCGGCCTCGTCGACTTTCCCGTTTTTCTTAAAAGGTGTGACCAGGGGTACCATCGAACCCTTAAACATAGCGCCCTCCTGTGCTATAAATTGATTTCTCCTTCGAAGACCTCATCCGCGGGTCCCGTCATGTATATTCTGTTGTCCTCGGCCCACTCTATCCTGAGGTCGCCCCCGTCGAGGTGCACGACGACCTCGCGCCCGGTGAGCCCCTTTATGCTGGAGGCCACGGCAGTAGCACAGGCCCCGGTGCCGCAGGCCATTGTCTCGCCGGTGCCCCGCTCCCAGACCTTTACCCTTACCTCGCCGCTTCCGATTACCTCGACGAACTCTACGTTTATGCGGTTGGGGAAGAGGCCGTGGTGCTCTACCTTCGGACCGTAGTAACTTAGAGGGAAATCCCCGACCCTGTCAACAAAGATTACGGCATGGGGATTGCCCATCGAGACACAGGTTATGAGGAAGGTCCTCTCGTCGACCTTCAGCGGGTGGTCAACGACCCTGCCGTCCAGGTCGACGGGTATCTTCCTGCCCTCAAGCTCGGGCTCTCCCATATCTACCCTTACGAGCCCGTCGGAGTGCGCCGGTCTCATTATTCCGGCCATGGTCTCGATGGAAAGGGTGTCCTTTTCGCTGAGCCCCCTGTCCCAGACGTATTTGGCCATCGCCCTTATGCCGTTTCCGCACATCTCGACCTCGGAGCCGTCCGCGTTGAATATGCGCATCCTGAAGTCGGCGCCTTCGGAGTCCTCCAGAACGAGCACCTGATCGGCGCCTATGCCGAAGCGCCTGTGGCAGAGTTTTATGGAGAGCGCGACAAGCCCTTCCATCTGCTTCCCGCGCGAGTCGAGCACGATGAAGTCGTTTCCGAGCGCGTGCATCTTCGTAAACTTCATTTGGGTATCGTTTCGCCCCTTGTCAGGTCGCTGAGGGTTTCTCTTTGGCGGATGAGGAAGTGACGCCTTCCCTTGACCATCACCTCGGCGGGCTTCGGCCGCGCGTTGTAGTTGGAGCTCATGGTAAAGCAGTAGGCCCCGGCGCTCATGACGCTGATGAGGTCGCCCTGCTGAAGTTTCTGAAGGGGCCTGCCCTTTGCGATAAAATCTCCCGACTCGCATATCGGCCCTACTACGTCGGAGACCACCTTGCCCCTACGGCTTCTTTTTACGGGGAGCACCTCGTGGTAAGCGTCGTACAGCGAAGGCCTCATGAGGTCGTTCATCCCGGCATCGACGATTACGAACTCTTTGCCCGGACCTTTCTTAAGATAAAGCACCTTAGCAAGCAGTATGCCGGCGTTGCCCGTTATCGAGCGGCCTGGTTCCACGACGAGCGTGAGGTCCCTGCCCTTCAGGAGCGGAAGCACCTGCTTTGCAAGCTCGCGCGGCTGGGCCGTCGGCTCGTTGTTGTAAGGGATGCCAAGGCCTCCGCCCATGTCGAGATATCTTATCGTGAGGCCATGGGCCGTTAGCTCATCGAGCAGCTTTAGAATTTTTCTGAGCGCGTCCACGAACGGTGTGACCTCTGTGATCTGCGAGCCGATGTGCTTGTGTATGCCCACGACCTCGATGTTTTTCATCCCGTGGGCGAGCTTAAAACACTCAAGGGCCTCCTCCATCGGGATGCCGAACTTGTATTTTTTAAGCCCGGTGGATATGTAGGGGTGGGTGAGGGGGTCTATGTCGGGGTTTATTCTCAGGGCGATAGGGGCTTTGAGCCTCATCCTTCCCGCAATGCGGTTTATCTCGGCGAGTTCGTCGCCGGACTCGATATTGAACATCAGGATTTTTGATTTAAGGGCATACCGTATCTCGTCCCCGGTCTTTCCGACCCCGGCGTAGACGATCCTTTTGGCCGGTATGCCTGCCTTAAGGGCCCTGTAAAGCTCGCCGCCGGAGACCACGTCGGCCCCCGCGCCATTTTTACCCAGCAGGTTCAAAACCGCGATGTTAGAGTTGGCCTTGACGGCAAAGCATATAATATGGGGGTAGCCCTTGAAGGCTGTGTGGTAGCTTTTAATGTGGCGCTCCAGGGTGCCCTGGCTGTAGACGTAGAGCGGGGTGCCGTACTTCTTCGCAAGCACCCTCAGGGGCACGCCCTCTGCGTAAAGCTCGCCGTTGCGGTACTGAAACAAATGCATAGGAGTATAATTTTACAGGGTGCTTGAATGAAAGTCAAAAGGGGAAGTGAGGCGTTAGCCCTTAAGCGCCTTCAAAGTCTTCTTGAGGCTTGCCCTGTCCTCGACGTTGAGGATGTTCACTTCGCGGGATATCCTCTTGATAAGCCCCGAGAGGACCCTTCCGGGGCCTACCTCCACGAAGGTGTCGAAGCCGTCTTTTTCCATGGCCAGTATCGAGTCCTCCCAGTACACGGGGCTCTTGAGCTGGCGTATGAGGGCCGCTTTTATTCCGTTCACGGTGGTAAGGAAAAGCGCGTCGGCGTTGCTCACAACGGGGATAGTGGGGTCGTACATCTTGATGCCGTCGTCGATAAACAGAAATTCCGAGAGCTTCTTTGATGTCTCCTCCATGAGCTTGCAGTGCGACGGGACGCTTACTGCCAGGGGGACGACACGTCTTGCTCCTGCCTCATCGGCCAGCTTCATCGCCTCCTCCACGGCCTCCTTCTCCCCGGATATGACTATCTGGCCGGGGCAGTTGAAGTTGGCCGGAGCTACATAGCCGGATTTAACGCCCTCACAAATTTCCTTTACCTTCTCTCTTTCGAGGCCTAAAATGGCGGCCATAAGCCCCTTGCCCTCGGGCACGGCCTCCTGCATGAGCTTGCCGCGCATCTCAGTTATCTTTAGGGCGTCCCTGAAGGAAAACACGCCTGCGGCAACAAGGGCGGTGTACTCGCCGAGGCTGTGGCCCGCCACGGCCTCCGGGCGAATGCCGTTTAGTTCAAGCGCCTTCATTGCCGCCATGCCTGCGGCAACGAGGCAGGGCTGTGTGCGCATGGTGTGGTTCAGCTCTTCTTCGGGGCCGTTGAAGCTCAGGTCCGCCACGTCGTAGCCGAGGGCCTCGTTCGCCTCTGAATAAAGGACCTTAACCTCGCTAAAACCCTCATAGAGGTCCTTGCCCATCCCGACCTTCTGTGAGCCCTGCCCCGGAAATACGAACGCGATTTTCATTTGCCCCTGGCTTCTTTCAGATTTTTAATGAGCAGGGGGACGATTTCGTATACATCGCCCACGATTCCATAGGTGGCCACGCCGAATATCGGGGCGTCGGGGTTTTTATTTATGGCGATGATAATATCGGAGGATTGCATTCCGACGAGGTGCTGCACGGCGCCGGATATGCCGCATGCGATATAGAGTTTGGGGCAGACGGTCTTTCCGGTCTGCCCGACCTGGTGCCTGTGCGGGATCCAGCCCTCGTCCACTGCCGCCCTCGATGCCCCTACTGTGCCGTCCAGCAGTTCGGCAAGCTCCGTGAGCATCTCGAAACCCTTCGGATCGCCGAGGCCTCGCCCGCCGCTTACTATGATGGCGGCCTCCTGGAGGTTAACGGCAAGGCCCGATACTTCCTTTACGGTCTCAAGCACTTTCGTATTAGAATTTAAATCGCTGGCCTTGACCTTTAAAATCTCTCCTGCCCTCGACGCGGCGTATTCGTTCCGCTTCATTACCCGGGGCCTTACGGTGGCTATCTGGGGGCGGTTGTTCGGACAGAGTATGGCGGCCATGATGTTTCCGCCGAAGGCGGGGCGTATCTGCTGGAGGTTTTGCGTCTCTTTATCGATCTCAAGAGAGGTACAGTCGGCTGTGAGGCCTGTCCTCAGGCGGGCCGCCACCCTCGGAATGAAGGAGCGGCCTATGGGGGTCGCCCCCGCAAGGACGATCTCGGGTTTATGTTCGTCTATCAGGGAGGAAAGGACCCGTGCGTAAGGCTCGTCGTTGAAGCTTGAAAGCGCGCGGTCGTCGCAGTGATAGACCCTGTCGGCGCCCCAGCGGATGAGCTCCTGCGCCTGGGACTCATCGGCGCCGAGGAGCACTGCCGAAAGCTCTACGCCAAGCTCTCCGGCAAGCCTTCTTCCCGCGCCCAGGAGTTCAAAGGCAACGGAGGCCACAGCGCCCTCGCGCTGCTCGGCGAAGACCCACACGCCTTTGTACGCCTCAAGAGCGCCCCTGTCAGGTGCCTCATCCGAGGAGTCCCTGACCTCGCGTATCGCGCCTTCGGGGCATGCCGGGACGCATGCCATGCAGTACTGGCAGTATTCGTTCAGGCAAGCCTTGTCATCTACTATGTCAATGGCGTCAAAAGGGCACGACTCGAGGCAGGACTCGCAGCCGGTGCATTTTTCGAGGTCTATGACTATACGCATTTCATCTCCTGGAGCTTTTTGAGGAGTTTTTCGGCCTGCTCCCCGGGGCTGCCCCCGAGCATCTCCCTGTCGGTCCTGGCCTCGGGGGCGAATATCCTCTTAACCTGAGTTGGAGAACCTTTTAAACCAAGCTTCTCCTCCTCCGCGCCGATGTCGGAGGCCGTCCAGTTCTTTATCTCGGCCTTCTTCGCCCGCATCTTG
>DAOUWH010000124.1 GCA_030667205.1 Nitrospirota bacterium | reverse complement strand
TCCCTCCACGATGCCACTACCACGGCGTCCACTATTGGCTTGCCGGTCTCGGCGTCCACGACCTTTCCCCAGTAGATCCAGTTATTAAAACCGATGTAAATCGCCAGCAGGACAAGCACTATGCCCGTCAGCACCTTGTGCCGCCTTGCCCATTTTATTATTTTCCAGTCCTTCATGACAATTCCTCGCCCATCACCTGCTACTTAGAAGAAATTAAGCTTCCAGATGCCGTCAAAGTCTTTAATGAATATAAAGAAAACACATTGGCTAACAATACTTTATTTTCAGCAGGCAGTCAAGGGGAATGTCTACCTCGCCGGGGCGCGGGAGACCGAGGCCACCACCACCTCGCCGGCGCCGGCCTTCATAAGCGCCTTTGAGCACTCCCGCGCGGTAGTCGCCGTGGTGACCACGTCGTCAAGAAGGAGAATTTTTTCACCGGTAAGCTTCTCATTTACCTTAAAAGCTCCCCGGAGGTTTTTAAGCCTCTCGCGGACAGAAAGGCCCACCTGAGGGAGCGTGTCCCTGACCTTGATTAAAAGTCCCGCCTCCACCGGCACGCCTGTTTTTTTCGAGACGGTCCTTCCTATGAGAAGGGTCTGGTTAAACCCCCTTTCGCGGAGGCCCCGCGCGCTCATGGGCACGGGCACTATGCAATCAACGCGGGGGAGTTCCATCTCGCATACAAGGTTGCCGAGATGTCTTGCGAGCCTCCGTGTGGAATAGAACTTAAGGAAGTTTATGGCGGCCCTTAAGGCCCCCGTGTGAAGGCCGTAGCTTACGATGCGGCTGAAGGGCGGCTCTTGTTTGAGGCAGCTCCCGCAGGTGGAGGCGTGCTCCGAGGCAAGCGGCTCAAAGCATACCGCGCACGACGGGCCTTCGTAGCGCTCTATGCCGGAGAAACAGGCCGTGCAAATTGGTGCGGTGCGGTAGCTGTCGGAGGGCCCCTCGCAGACCGGACACCGCGAAGGATAGATAAGGTTCAGCAGCGTAGATGCTATTCTGTCGGCAGCGGTTCCTTGCAATTTCCGCACTTGGGGCCCAGCGAGAGCTTGTCTCCCGGCACCTTGTTCTTTGCCCCGCACCCGGGACACTTTATCATCACCACAGCCCTGGCCTCCGTCTCCTTCCTGGCGTCGTGATAATCCGCGCCGAACTCAAGGGGGGCCTTGCAGTTGCCGCACTTGGGGCCCAGAGAGAGCTTGTCCTCCGGCACCAGGTTCTTTGTACCGCAGATGGCGCACTCTATCGTCAGCTTGTCCTTGCCCTCTGGCTCTTTCTTGCCGGGTTTCGCCTCGGGCTTTAAAGGTTTCCTGCAGCTTCCGCACTTCGGCTCCAGAGAGGCCTTGTCCATGGGCACATCGTTTTTCGCCCCGCACGACGGGCACAGTATCATCAGCACGTTGTCGCACTGGACATGTCTCATTAAATTTTCATAGTTGATGTCTATCTTCGTAAGCTCCACACCCATCCCGTTCCTTGCGAGCAGCCCCTCCTCCGAGGTTATCGCCCTCCTGACTATGCCACTGACGTAGGATTCCTTTCCGTCGGGGAGGTAAATCTTGATGTCAATCTCGGAGCCGGAGTCAAAGCTGCGCCTGGTGCGTATGAAGAGGCCTGTCCTTGAAAGGTTGCTCAGGAAGCCCTTGTGGGTATTGCCCGCCGCGGAAAATTCCGTTTCGAGCCTTTTGGTATAGCGTTCAGCACGTTTGCCTTCTTGCATATACTCTCCCGGCACTTTAGATAACAGGACAGTCCGGGACGCGTGGCAGCTTCAGAACTGCTCTTTAATCAGGATAAGCTCGTCCCGCTTCGGCCCTGTGGATATCATCTGTATCTCAACGCCGAGCATCTTCTCGATGCCCCTGAGGTACTGCTGCGCGTTGTCCGGCAGTTCGGAGAAATCCTTAAGGCCTGCCGTGCTTTCCTTCCACCCGGAGAAAGTCTCGTACTGCGGCTCGCACTCCTCCATTATGGCCGCCTCCCTGGGGAAGTTTTTAAGCGTCTCGGAGCCGCGCTTGTAAGAGGTGCATACCTTTATCTCTTCGAGGCCGTCAAGGATATCGAGCTTGGTAACCGCGATTCCCGTAAGCCCGTTTATCATTGCGGCGTACTTGAGCCCTACCATGTCAAGCCAGCCACACCGCCTGGGCCTTCCGGTGGTCGCGCCGAACTCCCCCCCCTTTCTCTGTAGCTCCTGCCCGATGGGGCCTTCTATCTCCGTGGGGAAAGGCCCGCCTCCGACGCGTGTCGTGTACGCCTTGACCACGCCGATGGCCCTGTCGACCTTCGTGGGGCCGACCCCGAGGCCGGTGCACACGCCGCCTGCGGACGCGTTTGATGAGGTGACATAGGGGTAGGTGCCGTGGTCGATGTCCAGGAGCGTGCCCTGCGCGCCCTCGAAGAGCACGTTCTTGCCCTGCCCTATCGCAGCGTTTACGGCCACGTCGGTGTCGCCGATGAAGGGAGCAAGCCTCTCGGCATGGCGCATGTAGTCGTCGTATATTGTCCCGGCGTCCAGGGGTTTTTCACCGTATATCTTTTCGAGCAGCATGTTTTTGTATTCGAGGTTATTGTGGAGTTTTTCCCTGAAAAGCTCCGGCATCAGGAGGTCCACGACCTTGATGCCCGACCTTGCGGCCTTGTCGGTGTAGGCCGGGCCTATGCCCTTGAGGGTCGTGCCTATTTTCTTGTCGCCCATCCGGTTTTCCACGGCCCGCTCTATGGCCATGTGATAGGGCATTATCAGGTGCGCGCCCTTGGAAAGCATCAGGTTTTCCCCGACCTCTATGCCCTTGGCCCTGAGGCCGTCTATCTCTGCGAGGAGGTCTACGGGCTCCACGACCGTGCCGTTTCCGATTATGGAGAGTTTTTCAGTCCGGAGTATTCCCGACGGCAGGAGGTGGAGGACGAACTTTCTGTCGCCTATCACTACCGTATGGCCGGCGTTCTGGCCGCCCTGGTACCTGGCCACCACTTCGGCGTTCTCGGTAAGATAGTCGACGAGCTTGCCCTTCCCCTCGTCTCCCCACTGTGTCCCTACTATCAGTACTGTAGGCATTTTTTTGTAAGACCTCTTTTCTGTTAGAGGAAGACCTGTTTTACGAAAAGGATGTTCGGAAGCTTCCTTATCCTGGCTATCTGCTCCTGCGTAAGCGGGGTATCTATGCTCACCACGGATATGGCCGTGCCGCCCGCGGTCTCCCTGCCGAAGTGCATCCTTGCGATGTTTATGTCGAGTTTGCCGAGGAAGTTGCCGATGTCGCCGATGACGCCCGGCTTGTCGTTGTTGAACATAAGGAGCATCGTGCCCTCGGGGATTATCTCCACGGGGAAACTGTCGACCTCCACTATCCTCGGGTCCTTGCGGTGAAACAGGGCGCCCGAAAAACTGCGCTCCTCCTCCCCGGCCTTTATCCTCAGTGACAGCATGCTCTGGTAGTCGCCCGCATCGCCGCCCGTGGTCTCCTTGACCTCGATGCCCCGCTCCCTTGCGATGAACGGGGCGTTGACGAAGTTTACGGTCTCCTCCAGTATCGGGGTCAGGAGGCCCTTGACCGCGGCGATGGTGATAGGCTCGGTGTTAAGCTCCGATGCCCCGCCCCTGTACTCTACCGCGACCTCGGTAATCCCGCCCGCCAGGACCTGCGAGGCGAAGCTGCCGAGCTTCTCGGCAAGCGTAATGTAGGGCCTGAGCTTAGGCATCTGGTCCGGCGGAATCGAGGGGAAGTTCACGGCGTTCGTTATCGTGCCGGTCAGGAGGTAGTCCGCTATCTGCTCGGCCACTTTAACGGCAACGTTCTCCTGCGCCTCTCCCGTGGCAGCGCCGAGGTGAGGCGTGGATACCACGTTGTCCAATCCGATAAGCGGAGAGTCCTCCGGGGGCTCTTTTTCGAAGACGTCGAGGGCGGCTCCGGCAACCTTCCCGCTCTTGAGCGCCTCGTACAGGTCGCGCTCGTTTACGATGCCCCCACGGGCGCAGTTGACTATCCTTACGCCGTCCTTCATGAGCTTTATGGTGTCCTTGTTTACGAGGTTTCTGGTCTCCTGCGTAAGGGGCGTGTGGAAGGTTATGAAGTCGGCGCGTTTGAAAAGGTCTTCCAAGCCGACCTTCTCCACGCCGAGCGTGCGCGCCTTTTCGTCGCTGAGGAACGGGTCGCAGGCGATGACGTTCATCTCAAACCCCTGGGCGCGCTTTGCCACCTCGCCGCCGATGGCGCCGATGCCGACCACGCCGAGGGTCTTGTTGAAAAGCTCAACGCCGGTAAACTTTTTCTTTTCCCACTTGCCCTCTTTCATCGAGGCAGTGGCCTGCGGGATGCGCCTCGACAGAGACAGTATCATCGAGATGGTGTGCTCCGCCGTGGTTATGGTATTTCCGCCGGGGGTGTTCATGACCACGATGCCCTTTTTCGAGGCGGCGGCCTTGTCCACGTTGTCCAGGCCCGAGCCGGCGCGGCCTATGACCTTTAAATTCTTGGCCGCCTCTATTACGGCGGCGGTGACCTGTGTTGCGCTCCTTATGACCATGCCGTGGTAGTCGCCGATTACACCCTTTAGCTCCTCGGGCGACATGCCGACTTTTACGTCTACCTTGAACCCGGCCTTCTTGAGTATCGAGATCCCCTGCTCGGCGACGTTATCGCTTACGAGTACCTTCATTATTTCCTCATCAGCATCTCCTCGGCCACCGCCACTCCGGTGCCGAGTTTGATATCGTATCCCATTGATTTCAGGACCATCTCAAGTCCTGATATTGCCGTGATGATGTCGAAGGTGTCGGCATAGCCCAGGTGGGCTACCCTGAATATCGTGCCCCTTGCCTGCGCCTGCCCGCCCGCGACGGTGATGCCGTACTTCTCTCTCATGGCCTTGTATATCTCCTGCCCGTCAAGCCCCTCGGGGGCCTCCACGGCTGTGAGCGCGTTTGAGGGGGATCCCTTCGCAAAGAGACCAAGCCCCATCGCCTTTACCGCCTCGCGCGTGGCGCGCGCGAGGGTCGCGTGACGGTTGAAGACGTTCTCAAGCCCCTCGGCCTTGAGGAGTTTTAAACCCTCGTTCAGGGCGATGGTCAACGTTACCGACGACGAAAAATTGGTCTGGTTCTTCGCGAGGCTCGCGCGCTCTTTCCTGAAGTTGAAGTAGAACCTCGGGGAGCCCTCGGTATCCTTGGCCCATGCCTTCTCGCTCACGCTTGCGAAAGCCAGGCCGGGCGGCATCATAAGGCCCTTCTGCGAGCCCGCAACCATTATATCGATGCCCCACTCGTCGGTCTTTATGTCGTGGGCCACAAGCGCGCTTATGGCGTCCACCACAAAGAGGACGTTGTCGCGGCCTTTTACAATCTCGCCCACGGCCTTGACGTCGTGGTAGACGCCGGTGGAGGTCTCGGAGGCCTGTATGAAGACGCCCTTGATGTCGGGGGCCGCGTCGAGGGCCGCTTTTATATCCTCGGGCTCAACCGCATGGCCCCACTGCACCTCTATCTCCTTGACCTCGAGGCCGTAGGCCAAGCATATCTCCGTCCACCTCTCGCCGAACTTTCCACTGTTTACGACGAGCACCTTCTCGCCCGCGGTGAAGAAATTGTTAACCGCCCCCACCATCCCGCCTGTGCCGGTTGAGGCAAGGATCAGGACGTCGTTGTTAGTCTGGTAAAGCCATTTTAAACCCTCTTTGGCGGACTCAAG
>DAOUWH010000277.1 GCA_030667205.1 Nitrospirota bacterium | reverse complement strand
CTTTCCTGTAATGCTCTTTATCCTCCCTACGACCTCCCTCTGGGAGGCGTCAAGCGTGAGCCTGGCCCCGGTAATCCCGGTTATAGAGACATAGTATATAAAACCGGTCGAGGATTTTGCTACAAGTTCTATCCTCCGGGCCGTGGAGGTCGGGGCAAGCAGGAAAACGGTGTCCAGACCGTATTGCCTTGAGGATTTAATCAGCGCGCGCGCCTCGTCGGGCGGCAGGTCGGGCACTATCACGCCGTCAACGCCGGCCCTGGTTGCGGCCCGTACGAACTTCTCCACGCCGAACTTGAAGACCGGGTTGAAGTACGTCATGAGCACTATGGGGATGCCGGTCGATTTCCTCAGTTCCCGGACGGTACTGATGACGTCCCTGAGGGTCACGCCGTGTTTCAAGGCTCTTTCGGAGGCGGCCTGGATAACCGGGCCGTCGGCCAGGGGGTCGCTGAAGGGAACGCCGAGCTCTATGATGTCCGCCCCGCACTCCTCAAGCAGACGCACGAGTTTTTTCGTGCGCGCAAGCGAGGGGTCTCCGGCCATTATATAAGGGATAAAGGCCTTCCCGCCCTCTTTTTTTAGCCTCTTAAATGTCCTGGCAATGCGTGTCATGAAAGCTTCTTGCCCTTTATCCTCGCTACGTGCTCGACGTCCTTGTCGCCCCTGCCCGAGAGGTTCACGACGATAATTTTATCCTTCCGGTAGTCGGGGGCCTGTTTTACAACCTCCGCGATGGCGTGCGCGGACTCCAGCGCGGGGATGATGCCTTCTTTTTCGCTCAGGAGGTCGAAGGCACTCAGGGCCTCTTTATCTGTAGCGTACGTATACTCAATTCTGCCTTTGTCATGGAAATCGGCGTGCTCGGGGCCTACGGAGGCATAGTCCAGCCCCGCCGAGACCGAATGGGTGCCGAGGACGTTTCCGTCTTTGTCCTGAAGCAGGTAGCTTTTTGCGCCCTGGAACACTCCCACCGAGCCTCCGGCGAACCTTGCGGCGTGCTTGCCCGAGCGGATTCCGAGCCCGCCGGCCTCCACGCCTATCATCCTTATGTCCTCGCCAATGAACTCGTGGAACAGGCCTATGGAGTTGCTGCCCCCGCCCACGCAGGCTATGAGGCAGTCGGGCAGCCTGCCCTCGGCCTTAAGTATCTGCTTTTTGGCTTCCCTGCCGATTACCGACTGAAATTCCCTCACGAGGGTGGGAAACGGGTGCGGGCCGAATACGGTACCCAGCACGTAGTGGGTGTTGCGGACGTTGGTGGTCCAGTCGCGGAGGGCCTCGTTTATGGCGTCCTTAAGGGTTTTAGAGCCCGTGTGGACCTCGGTGACCTTTGCCCCAAGGAGCCTCATCCTGAAGACGTTGAGGGCCTGGCGCTTCATGTCCTCGGTGCCCATGTATATCTCGCATTTAAGGCCCACAAGGGCGGCCCCGGTTGCGGTGGCCACGCCGTGCTGCCCCGCGCCTGTCTCGGCAATGAGCCTTTCCTTGCCCATCACCCTGGCAAGGAGGGCCTGCCCGAGGGCGTTGTTGATCTTGTGCGCCCCGGTATGGGCGAGGTCTTCGCGCTTGAGGTATACCTTTGCGCCGCCGAGGTGGTCGGTGAGCCTTGAGGCGAAATAAAGCGGTGTGGGCCTGCCTATGTAGGTTGCATGGAGGTGCTTGAGCTCCCGCCTGAAGGCCGGGTCTTTCCTTGCCTTGAGGTACGCGGCATCAAGCTCCTCGAGCGCGGGTATAAGGGTCTCCGGCACGAAGCGGCCGCCGTATAATCCGAAATAACCTTTCATTATTTTTTCGCCGAGGGCCGTGCCCTTCCGCAGTTGCAGTTAAGGCCGTGGGTGCAGCCCTCAAACGGGCTGAACGCCGTGCCCTCCGGTATAAACTCCCCGCAACGGCACTCCCAGCCCCCGTCGGCGCGCTGTGCGTCATCGAGTTCCCTGCCGCACAGGGGGCAGAGAATTTCTTCATTCCGCGAGGAGTTTTCAACATCAGCCATAGTGAAATAGTATATCATAGTGTTGTCAAAGGGCCTGAAATAGAGGATAATATGCGAATG
>DAOUWH010000020.1 GCA_030667205.1 Nitrospirota bacterium | reverse complement strand
CGCATTTTTTCAATCGCAAAGTAGGGGTCCACCGCGGTTGCCAGGACCTTGAGCTGAGAGTCGGAGGACAGTATCTCGGTAAGCGTCTGCCTTACTACCGCGGAATCGTCAACAACGAGCACCTTGATTTTCTTTTTCACCTATCGCCTCACCCTTTTAAAATCACTTTACTGCTTTCTATATATCGCGGAGGCCGCCTGCTTAAGCGGCACTTCCATGCCGTTGAGGGTCTCGGAGTGTCCGATAAACAGATAGCCGCCCGGTCTTAAAAACCTGCAAAACCGCTCAATAAAATTCTTCTGTACTTCCCTGTCGAAATAGATCAGCACATTCCGGCAGAAAATCACGTCCATTTTCTCTACGGTATAGTCATCCGCGAAGTTCAGCCTCTGAAATCTCACCCTTGACCTCAGCGCCGGGACGATACGCACAAGCCCCCTGTCACTGTCTTTGCTTCTCAGAAGATATTTCTTTTTAAGCTCGAAGGATACCGGTGCGGCTTTATCGGCGCTGTAAACTGCAAGCCTTGCGGCATCTATCGCCTTGTTGGATATGTCCGTAGCGAAAATGGAATACCGGAACCCCTCTTGCTTTTCTTCGAATTCGCTTAAAAGCATTGCCAGCGTGTAGGGCTCCTCACCGCTTGAGCAGCCGGCACTCCAGAACCGGAGCGGCGCTCTGAGGCCCGCTCCGCTGTCTTTCATCAGTTCCGGTATCGCGGTCTCTACAAGGTAATCGAAATGCGCGGGCTCGCGGAAGAATTCGGTCTTGTTTGTCGCGATAGCGTCTATCATATTGGGAAGTTCAACCTTCATGCCCTCGGGGCTGAACAGGTAATCGCAGTACTCCGCCAGAGAGCCTATCTTCAGCATCCGGACCCTCTTCTGGAGCCGCCCCTGGACCATGGTCTTCTTGGACTCCGGCATCCTTATGCCGCACTCGCCGGTGATTAACCGGCTCAGGCGGTCAAAGTTCCTGCTGGAAAGCGTTGGGAGCGTCAACATATTATCCAGCTACGGCCTCCTCGGGCTCTTTGGATGCTTTGTCAATCATGACCTCATTTCCAACGTCCTGCACGCTGGCGAGTTCCACGGTTGAGAATATCCTGTCTATGTCCAGTATTATTACGAAGTCCTCATCGTGCTTGCCGATGCCTTTTATGAACTCCACATTCATATGCGTGCCAAGGCTGGGCGCCGGCTCTATCTGGTCCGGCGCGAATTCGGATACTTCCCGCACGGAGTCCACAAGCGCCCCTATCACGGTTGTCTCGGTGTCGAGGCTGACTTCCATAACCACAATGCAGGTGTTTATCGTCTCTTCAGCGCCGGGCATGCCGAATTTGAGCCTCATGTCCACCACCGGAACCACGCTGCCCCTGACGTTTATCACCCCGCGCATGAACTCCGGGGTCTTCGGCACCTTGGTAATGGTTACAAGTTCGAGTATCTCACGCACCTGGGCAACATCGACGGCAAATATCTCATCCCCAAGCTTGAAGGTCAGGTACTGCCTTATATCGGTTATCTCTGCTGTTTCCATTATGTCCTCCTGTTCAGACAACGCTGAGTTTTATTTGCCGGCCCCCCCCCTGGAGAGGGGGGGCCGGTTGGGGGGAATTGGGGGAATTTAAGGAAGGCCCCCAAACTTTTTGTCCTTTAAAACTCCTCGAATTCGTTGTCAAGCTCGTCTTTGTCTCCGTCGCCCATATTAAGAGCAACAGCCGCCCTTTCCTTGCCTCCATTGCCCATGGGGTTCTCAACAGCCACATGCGAGACGGCTATCTTTCGTCCGCCCGCCCGTGCCTTGCCTTTTTTCCTTCTGCCCTTTCCAGCATCATCGACCTTGAAGAATTCCATGGAGCTCATGAGCTGTTCGGCCTGGCCTGAAAGCTCCTCGGCCATCGAAGACATTTCCTCGGTCCCTGATGCGTTTTGCTGTGTAACGCTATCGAGTTGCTGTATCGCCTTGCTTATCTGATCGGCTCCGGCGTTCTGCTCCACACTTGCGGCGCTTATCTCCTGCACGAGCTCGGCGGTCTTCTGGATGTCGGGCACTATCTTCGAGAGCATAGCGCCGGCCTTCTCTGCGACCTCCACGCTTGTGGCAGAAAGGTTGTTGATCTCGGCCGCCGCGGTCTGGCTCCTTTCGGCAAGCTTTCTCACCTCGGAAGCGACCACTGCAAAACCCTTGCCGTGCTCCCCTGCCCTTGCGGCCTCTATCGCCGCGTTAAGGGCGAGCAGGTTGGTCTGGCGCGCTATCTCCTCTATGATGGTTATCTTCCCTGCGATATCCTTCATGGCAGCCACGGTTTTCTCGACCGCCCCGCCGCCTTCGCGCGCGTCCTCGGCGGCCTTTATCGCAATCTTCTCGGTCTGCTGAGCGTTGTCGGCGTTCTGCTTTATCGTAGTGGTCATCTGCTCGATTGACGAGGACGCCTCCTCTGCGGCCGAGGCCTGTTCGCTTGAACCCTGAGACATCTCCTCGGAGTTCGAGCTGAGCTGCTGGCTCCCGGACGAGACATTGTCGGCGGCTGATTTCACGTCCGCGACTATTTCACGAAGGTTCTCGACCATCGCCTTTAGTGATTTTCCGAGCACATCCTTCTCAGACAGCACCGCTACGTCGACAGTAAGCTCGCCGTTTGCGATGCGCTCGGCAGCCTGCACCATCCCATTGAGGTTGGTGACAACCTTGTTGATGCTGTCTATGACCTTCTTTATCTCGTCTTCACGCTCTGCCTCGAGCTGCATCGAAAGGTCTCCCTGGGCAAAGGCCTCCAGTTTCTCCACGAGCATGTTCACCTGCCGCCCGAGATATTCGCTCTGCTCTATGGCTTCGCGCTGGAGCTTCTTGACCTCGGTTATGTCGATTACCACCTCCATGCCGCCGTAAGGCTTGCCGTCCTTGCCTATCAGGGCGGAGCAGGCGGCCTGGATGGGTATCTCATGACCGCTTCTGGTCGTTGCCACGGTCTCGGCGGTAATCGTCTCACCGGTCTTCATGCAGTTTTTGATGGTGCATTTTTCGGTGCCGCATATCGGGGTCTTGCAGAGGTCACCGCATGTCATCTTGCCTACCACCTCATCGCGGCTGTAGCCCATGGCCCCGAGGGCCGGGTCGTTAATAGAGGTGATGACAAGGTCAGTATCCACCACATACATCGGCGCGGCAATAGAACCGAGCAGGTTCTCTATCTCCCACTTTGCGTGGACCACGTCCGTCTGGTCTGTTATGATTTCCATACCGCCGTAGGGGTCGCCGTTTTTGTCAAGCAACGGAGAGCAGGCTGCCTTTATCGGGAATATGCTGCCGTCCCTTCTCTGGGCCGTGGTCTCGCCGATGATGGTCTTGCCCGTACGCATGCAGTTCTTAAGGGTGCAGTTCTCAGTGCCGCACAGGGGGGTCTTCTGGAACTCGGCGCAGGTCATCTTGCCCACCACCTCGTCGTGGTCGTAGCCCATGGCATCGAGGGCAGCGGAATTCACCGATGTGATCTTCAAATTCTTGTCCACGACCACCATCGGCGCGGCAATGGACTTGAGCAGGTTCTCTATCTCCCACTTTGCGCGGACCACGTCGGTCTGGTCTATTACTATCTCCATGCCGCCGTAGGGATCGCCGTTTTCGTCAATCAGCGGCGAGCAGGCGGCCTTTATTGGGAACTTGCTGCCGTCCCTTCTTGTAGCCGTCGTTTCGCCAACGATGGTCTTGCCCGTGCTCATGCAGTTTTTAAGGGTGCAGTTCTCAGTGCCGCACAGGGGGGTCTTCTGGAACTCGGCGCAGGTCATCTTGCCCACCACCTCGTCGTGGTCGTAGCCCATGGCATCGAGAGCAGCGGAATTCACCGATGTGATCTTCAAATTCTTGTCCACGACCACCATCGGCGCGGCAATGGACTTGAGCAGGTTCTCTATCTCCCACTTCGCGCGGACCACGTCGGTCTGGTCTATTACTATCTCCATGCCGCCGTAGGGATCGCCGTTTTCGTCAACCAGCGGAGAACAGGCCGCCTTTATCGGGAATATGCTGCCGTCCCTTCTCTGGGCCGTCGTCTCGCCAACGACCGTTGTCCCACTACTCATACACTTTTTGAGGGTGCAGTCGGGCGTACCACATAGCGGGGTCTTCTGGAACTCGGCACAGGTCATCTTGCCCACCACTTCGCTCCAGTTGTAGCCCATGGCTTTCAGGGCGAGGTCGTTGACCAAGGTGATCTTCAGGTCCTTGTCCACGACCACCATCGGCGCGGCAATGGACTTAAGGATGTTTTCCGTCTCCCACTTCGCGCGCGCCACGTCGGACTGGTCTGTTATGATTTCCATACCGCCGTAGGGTTCGCCGTTCTCGTCAATCAGCGGAGAGCAAGCGGCCCTTATCGGGAACTTGCTGCCGTCCCTTCTCTCGGCTATCGTCTTGCCGATGATAGTTGTCTTCTTGCTCATGCAGTTTTTAAGGGTGCAGTGCTCGGTGCCGCAAATTTGGGTCTTCTGGAACTCCGCACAGGTCATCTTGCCCACTACCTCTGCCCTGTTGTAGCCCATCGCAGAGAGGGCGGCGTCATTGACAAAGGTGACGACCAGCTCTTTGTCCACGACGACCATCGGCGTGGCAATGGCGTCAATAAGGGTCTTAAAATGCCTGCTCTGCCCCTGCGACTCACTAAGCCGTGTCTCCATCTCGCCGACACTGGACTTGCATTCCACAAGTTGTTTCTCAAGATCGGCAACGCGGCTTTTTAACTGCGTATTCTCTTCTGTCATGTTACGTCCACCAAAACTAAACATTTCTAACCTCCTTTTAGACTATTATTACTTTCAGCTTTAGTTCCCTTTATGTTCTTCAACGGATGCAGGCCGCTGAGGTCATAGATACCTGCCTGCCTCCTCCTTCTCTACGGATTTAATAAGCCTTGGTATATCCAGTATCAAAGCAACCGCGCCGTCGCCGAGTATGGTCGCCCCCGAGACACCCTTGATATCCCGGTAAAACCTGCCGAGGGATTTAATAACTGTCTGGAGCTCGCCGACTACGGTATCGACAACGAATCCGACTCTGCCGTGCCCGGCCCGTGAAATCACTACCTGCTGTATGGGCGGCAGGTCCCCTTCCAGCCTGAACTGCTCCCTCAGGCTGATATATGGCACTACTTCGCCCCGAACGTTCATCATATGCCTGCCGTTGTTATCTTCCATATCCCCCTTTACAAGCTCGACACATTCTTCTACCGTGGAAAGGGGCACTACGAAGTGTTCGCCTTTTACCTTCACCAGAAGGCCCTCTATAATCGCCAGCGTAAGCGGAAGCTTTAGCGTAATCGTAGTGCCCTGCCCCGTTTCGCTGCTGACCTCGATGATACCCTTCAGCGCTTCGACACGCATCTTCGCAACATCCAGCCCCACACCGCGCCCGGACACGCTGGAGACTCCGTCCGACGTCGAAAAACCGGGCATGAAGACAAGAGAAAATATATCCTTTTCAGATAGCTCCGCATTTTTCGGGACAAGCCCCTTTTCGATCGCCTTTTCCCTGATGCCGGCGGTGTCGAACCCGGCACCGTCGTCCTTTATCTGTATGTGGATGTACGCCCCGGTGTGAGAGGCCGACAGATGAATGGTACCTGCCCTCGGCTTTCCGGCCGCTTCCCGCTCGGCGGGCAGCTCAATGCTGTGGTCTATCGCGTTTCTGATTATGTGAACCAGCGGGTCGCTTATCTTTTCTATTACTTTCTTGTCAAGTTCGGTCTCCTCACCTTCCGCCGTAAGCTCGACCTCCTTGCCGAGTTCCTTCGAGAGGTCCCGCACAAGACGCCTGAGGCGGCTAAAGGTGGAGCCTATGGGTACCATGCGGAGGCTCATGGTGTTGTCGCGGAGTTCCTCGGTGAGCCTCTCCACCTCTTCCGCTATCAGCAGGAGATCGGGGTCCGCCCTGGAGACCGTGACCTGGCTAAGCCGGGCCTGAACGGTCACCATCTCGCCAACCAGGTCCACAAGCTTGTCGAGCTTGCCCGAAGGAACGCGTATGCTTGAGCTCTCGCTGGAAGCAGCGCTGCCGTTTAGTGAAAGTCCGGTCATGCTGCTTTCAACCGCCCTGTCTATTTCAGCGGCATCCTCGGAAAACCCCAGTTCGTCAAGGATCCCGGCGACGTCTTCGGGGTTTACGTCGCCGTTTCTGTCAAGCACCTCCTCAACTTTTCTGTGGCCCTCGTCGCTGTTCAGGGCGTTTCCCCTGTGCAAGGCGTCAATGCTTACCCCGCCCTCGATATCAACAAAGATAAACACGTCCTGTATCTCGTTCCTGCCCTTATCGGTGCTCAGTATGATGTCCCAGTGGGTGTAGCACAATTCCGGGTCTATTTCATCGAGGAGAGGTATATCTTCCGTGCGGGCAATGACTGTGCATCTGCCAAGCCCGCGAAGCTCATTAAACAGACCAACGGGGTTTGCGCCGGTCGTGAATATATTCCCCGGAGGGCGGAAGCGTATCCTGTAGGTAACGGTCGTGCCGCCAGAGTCGCGGGACGCCTCGGCAGCAGCAGGCTGTCCGGGACGGCTGCGTCCGGCATTGTCGAGTATCTCTCTGAAGGCCTTAAATATCTCATCCTGGGCACCACTCTCGGAGTGCCGGCCCTCCTGTCCTTCGTCAAGCATGTGGAATATTCGGTCCCGCATTAACAGGGACAGGTCGATTAGTTCTCCTGTGGCCTTGAGCTCTCCGTTTCGCATAAGGTCAAAGACGGCCTCTGCCTCGTGGACAAGGCCCGCGATGTCGTCGAAGCCGAACATCGAACCAGTTCCCTTGAGCGTGTGAAGCGCCCTGAATATGCGACCGACAAGCTCCATCTCTCCGGGCGCCTCCTCAAGTTCAAGGAGCGCCGTCTCAAGTTCGGCAAGAAGCTCATATGCCTCCTCTCTGAACGCCTTTTCAGCTTTTTTCCTGTCCCAGTTCATCCTATAACCTTGTTTATCACCGCCATAAGGTGCTCGGGGTTGAAGGGTTTCACTATCCAGCCCGTGGCCCCAACGGCCCTGCCTTCGTTCTTCCTCGCCTCCTGCGCCTCGGTCGTAAGCATAATGACGGGCACGAATTTGCACTCGGGCTTGGCCCTCACCCGGCGGACGAACTCGATGCCGTCCATGTTCGGCATGTTCACGTCCGTTATGATCATATGCAACTGCCCGCCGTTTATCTTTTCCAGGGCGTCGTTGCCGTCCACGGCCTCTATTACCTCGTAGCCGTTTCTCTTCAGCGTAAACCCGACCATCTGCCTCATGGTGGACGAGTCTTCGACTACCATTATGACCTTACCCATTTTCCCTTCCTCCTTTATTTAAGGAAATTCCCCTCTCGGCGACTATGTCCGCATAGCCTGCATCCTTTATAGCTTGTTCATACGCCCCGGATCGCCCGTCCCTGAAGGCCACGGCCCTGTCCTTCGCAGCCGCCGTCTTAACCGCGGAGCATATGATTTGAAGACATGAAAGGTCCATGTTGCCTACGTCCTTGAAATCCAGGCCCACGCGCTCAGCGGCATCAAGCGCCCCGGAAAGCGCCGCTTGAAGTTCCCCGGCCTTGTATATGTCAAGGTCGCCCTTGACCGTCAACGTTCCCGTGCCGTCAGCTTTTTTTCTAAAACTTAAAGTTTTCTTCGCCATAGCCGTCCTTTAAAAAAGCTCCACGTTATCTCCGAACTCAGTGTCCCCGCCATCGCCGGAGTGCTCTTCCTCGTATGGGGCGCCCTCAAGCGCAGAGCCCACCGTCCGGTAAAGCGACGTCATAACCGTTGTTTCGTCCTCCGCGTCCTTGTCAAAACAATGGGCACTCTTCGGGACGAATCTTCCGCCCTCCTCGGCAATCCCGCTCAGTCCCGAGACAACCCGGCAGATGATCTTATCTACAGTTTTCTGAGAGGTAGTCTCACTCACGGTCAGGGCTATGTCTGTAGACAGGAATCGGACTTTCCTGTCCATGTCTTTAAGGAGGCCACCAACCTTGCCGTTCAGGCTCTCCATGGCATCTATCAGCGATTCCATTTCCTGCTCCATCCGCTGTGCTTCGCCAAGTGTCCCTTCTATCTCCCGTGTTACATCCGAAGAGAGTTTTCCGACCTCGTCGGTTACGGACCTGAGGGACTGTGCGGTGCTGGACGTCATAACGTTTGAGTCCGCGGAGACCTGCTGAATGGACTTGGCCAGGACCCCGAGGGCCGAGCCCGCCTTGCCGTTCCGGGAGGATTTTACGGCGGCATTCAGGGCGATTATGTTGACATCGTCCCCTATCTCCTCTATCTCGTCAACCAGTGAGGCTATCCTGCCCATTTCGCTTCCGACCGAAGCGGCGGCCTTTGAGACCTCCATGTCCGCCTCGAAAATCTCCGACAGCGACGATTTCACGGTTGCGAGGCTGTCGCCCATATCCTTGAGAAACGACTGCCCGGCCACGCCGCCGCTGCCGGTCATCTCATGCATGCGCTCCGACATCTCCGTCACGCTGGAGGCGATATCGCGAAGGCCCGCTATAATGCTCGTCACGGCACTCACAAACGAACCCCTCGCATCAAACAGGTCCACGACCTGCTGCTCGCAGAAGCGTCCTAACTCGTCCTCAATCCCCTGCCCATAATGTCCGCCATTGCCGTACTCGCCCATAAGTTTTTCGCATAAACCGTCTATCGATTGTTTTACGCCCTCGAACTTCTGGCATGTAATGTCCTGAGCCTGGGCTGACATCACTACGCGTTCTATGTTCCGCGAGATGTCTTTGGACCAGTCGGATATGCGGCTGAATGCCGCGGAGGCCGAGCCATGCCTTTTTTCCAGCGATTTCAGGCTCAACGTTATCTGCCCGAGAACCGAATGCATCCGGCCGTATTGCCTTTCCTTCACGCTCCGCACCTTATCGAGGGCCGCGTTCACAGTACTGCGTAACGCCTTTATTTCGGCCTCTGCGGTTACGCTCCGCGAATATATGTTGCCTGAGAGGGCTTTTATGTTCTTGGCAAGGACCATGAAACCCTGGTCACGATTTTCCACGGGTGCGCTGTAAATCATGGTAGTGAATCCGAGAGAGCGAAGGGTCTTTGATATCCTGGCGAACTCATCGAGTTCCTCCTTAATGTCCTCGATGGCATTAAGGATGTGCCTGAATTTTTCGACCCGCCCTTCGGTGTCGGCCTCCGAATCCTTTACATATGCGCTCATCTTTTTAAGAAGGCCGTTAAGGTCCTCCACGGCGCTGTCGATGCCCTCTCCCGAGAGCAATTCAGCCGCCGATGAAGACAGCTCGGAGATCTTCGTTGCTTTATCATAATAGTCATGAAGTTTTGAACCTATGGACAGGAACTCGGCCTCGGTCTTGTCGGGCATCTCCCCAAGTTCGCTTCCAAGGCCGTAAAGGATACGCACAAGGCCCGTAACCGGATCATCGCTGCCCGTCAATGGCTCAACGCCCGGGGCCGCCTCCTGCAGTTGGAACACGTCGGTGTATCTTGAATCAGAGATCATCGCTATGCATCCCCCCAAAAAAAAGACATCGTGCCTTACAGAGCAAGAACAATGCCATGCCGATTTCGGGCTGCGAGGAATGCCGGAAATGCCGGGGATTAAAGGTTTTGCTATCAGAAAACCTTATAATCTAGGATTTAGTTTGCTTGTAACTCAAGGCTTTACCAAAGCAGGGTTCATTTGCCGATTTCAGGGCAGTATGTGAAATGCTCTCTCGAGCCAAATATGTGACATGTCACATATTTGAGCCGCCAGAAGTGTGCCAATGTCACACTTTGTCCGCATCATGTATGTTGTGCTCCTGCATCTTCCGGTATATGGTCCGCCGACTGATGCCGAGGAGTCTGGCGGCCTTTGCCTTGTTCCATGCGGCCTTCTCAAGCGCATCAAGTATACTCTGGCGCTCGTTCCCGCCGGAGTATTCCAGGGAATCCTCTTTAGTGCCCAGAGACGGCCCCAGGTAGCCCATCTGTTCGAACATGTCGGCAGGGAGGTCGCCCATGGTGACGATATTCTTCTGGCAGACGATAAGCGCATGCTCAAGCGTGTGCTCAAGCTCCCTTACGTCGCCGGGCCAATCATGTGCCATGAATACCTTTAAGACTTCCTTTGAGACGCTTTCGATATTTCTGCGCAGCTTTGCGTTTAATTTCCCTCTAAAGTGCTCGGCCAGGACGGGTATATCGTCCCTGCGCTCCCTGAGGGGCGGGACATGTATCTCCACGACCTTGATGCGGTAATAGAGGTCTTCCCTGAACTTTCCTACCTTCATAAGGCCCCTGAGGTCCCTGTTGGTGGCCGCAAGCACCCTTACATCGACCTTTATCGGGATGGAGTCGCCCACACGTTCGATTTCCTTGTTCTGAAGCACCTTGAGGAGACGGAGCTGGATGCCCGGGGAAATGTCACCGATTTCGTCCAGGAAGATGGTGCCGCCTTCGGCGGTCTGGAACCTGCCTGCCCTGTCGTTCATCGCACCGGTAAAGGCGCCTTTGACGTGCCCGAAAAGTTCGCTCTCAAGGAGGCTTTCCGTCAGGGCCGAACAGTTCACCTTGACAAGTAGATTGTCGCTGCGCACGCCCCTGAAGTGGACGGCCTCGGCCACGAGCTCCTTGCCCGTGCCGCTCTCTCCGGTGATGAGCACCGTGGTGTCCACATCTGCGAGGCTCTCGACGAGGGAGTATATCTCCTGCATCTTCATGCTTTTACCTATCATGGTGTGGAACTGCTGACGCGCGGTGAGTTCCTTCTCGAGGATGTCCAGATGGGTCTCGTCACTAATAAGGATAACGGCCCCGAAAAACCTGCCATGGGCGTTCATAAGCGGAGACGTGGAGATGGAGACGACCTGGCCGGGGCGGTCCCGGTGCGCGCACTCGATCCGTTTGGCATCGACGGGTTTTTTCGTCAGTATAGTCTCCTCGACTGCCGGGACGCACGCCGCGCTGCAGCAAAACTGCATCTCATCATACGGCTTCCCTGCCGAGGCTTCGCGCTCGCACCCGCAGATGCTTTTAACCGCTTCGTTCGCCTCTACTTTTATCATATTTTCGTCGACGAGCAGGATCGCATCCCTTATCCCCTTGAATATCGCCTCCAGGTTCGCGCGGTATTGTTCTCTTTCATCAAGCAGCGCCTTATGTTTCAACGCCATGTCGGTGACGCGCAGAAGCGTCTCCTGCCTTACCGGCTTGGGCATGTAATCGAAAGCCCCGCTTCGCACCGCCTCGGCCGAGGTATCCACGGTAGGGACGCCGGTTATCATGACCACCGGGCAGTTGGAGTTGCGCCTCTTGACCTCTCTAAGGATTTCCAGGCCCGACTTGCCCACGAGCACCACGTCGGCATAAACAAGGTCGAACTCTTGAGCATCAAGCAGCGCCCCTGCCTCCTCGAAACCTTCGGCCATCGAAACGTCGTAGCCCCTGTCCTCGAGAAAGGTCTTGAACGTGAACCTTATGCCCTCTTCGTCGTCGACGATGAGTATCTTCTTTCTCATTGCATCTCACCTTCCGGCAGGTCGATGACGACCTTCGTGAATTCCCCCTCGATGCTCTCTATAAAAAGCCTGCCGCCATGGCTGTTTATAATGCCCTGGCTGATGCTGAGACCCAGTCCCGTCCCGACCCCCTTCGGCTTGGTGGTAAAGAACGGGTCCGTCACCTTGTCGATAATGTCGCCAGGAATCCCCGCGCCCCGGTCATGGAAAGTCATCCGTACATATGGGGCCTCGTCCACAACAACCTTTTCTCCTGATATCTCGAGGGTCTTGTTTTCATGCTCGCCGGTGTATTTTTCGTTCAGGGCATGACGG